>CALEFD010000001.1 GCA_937876995.1 uncultured Bacteroidales bacterium
GCAGAGGCTTTCAAACGTTACGCTTGGGAAGAGGCTGAACATGCAGCAAAATTTGCAGAACTACTTGGCGAAGTAGTTTGGGATACAAAAACCAATCTTGAAAAGAGAATGAATGCTGAATCGGGTGCTTGCGAAGATAAATTGCGCATTGCTTTGAATGCAAAAGCACAGAACTTGGATGCAATTCATGATACAGTTCACGAAATGGCTAAAGATGAAGCTCGTCACGGTAAAGGTTTTGAAGCTCTCTATAACCGTTATTTCAAAAAGTAATTTGTTGTTATTTGATAGAAGAGGTCTGCACAAAATGCAGACCTCTTTGTTTAGTATGCTTTGGTGCAGACAATCAACAGGTGAACATCACAACAGGTTGTGCCAAAGATGTAGATATCGCCACCGTCTCTAACTTTGAATCTTTTGCGTAGTTCATCTACGCTTACAGGGAAGTTTCTTACAGCGATATTTGCCTGTTTATACTTTACAAATACTTCCTTGGCAGTTCTTTTGTTAAAGGGGTATGATTCTGTAATAAGAAATTGTCTGCCTGGAAAATTGTTGCAGGCAAAGTCTGAAATATACAAATGGGATATGGGAGAAACAGGTTTGCAACTGTACTTTATGGCTATAGTCTTGTATAAGCCGCTCTTCATTTGTGCAGCAAAAGGTTCGTACAAATAATTGTCTGCACAAATATCATTTATATCTGCATATTGAACATCTGTAATATTTTCATCTTGCAAGGTGGCAGAGAGAAGTTCTGAATAGTTTCCATTGCTGTTTATATTTATTGATTCTATTAAAGAATTGCCGTTGAAAAGGGCATTTATCAGCAATAGCATCTCCTTACATTCACCATCCAAAGATATTATCAGAATATGGCTTATATGTTCTATCTCTCTTATTGCAGTAGATATGTCTAACATAGGAGATAACTTAATGGCAACAATGTCTGCCATTGAGGTAAGCTTGTGTTGCAGTTTGGTGACATCAGGCATACATTCCGATATGGAGACAAGTTTTTTTCCTGTAGCAGAACGTCTGGCCGGATCCAAATAAACCAAATCAAAATGTTGATGACAATTATTATCAATATACTCTTCTGCAGTTAAGTTGCTTATTTCTATATCACTGCGACCTAACAGATTAAAATTGTGTCTGGCAGTTTCGCAAAGGATATTGTCCATTTCGTTATAGAGAGTTGGCTCTTCTTTACTTGACAGATAATAGCAATCTATGCCCATTCCACCGGTAAAATCGGCCATACTCCAATGTTCTTTTCCAAGGATATTACTTATGTACTTTTTCTTGTAGCGTGCTATCAGTTCGTTGGTACACTGTTCAAGTGAAAGATGTTTGGGGTAGATAATCCCTTCTGTCGATGCCCATTCCGGTATTTTGCTGATGGCATATTGATGTCCTGATATCTGCGCCAATGCAAATGGTAAATCCACATCCTGCGGACACTTTTTTAGTGCCAGCGTCCGTACATCGTCATTAAGATGCCTCTCTATAAATTCTTTAGTGGGCCTGTTTATATCCATAATTATCTGTTGCAGATGGTTGATTTGAATGGACAATACTTGCAGGATTCCACATCTTCACACTGTTTGAAAGGTATATCTGGATTAACTATTTCGCAAAGCAATGATTTCAGTTCTTCGCCAAAATCTTTGCAATGACTGTTTGCAAAATCGGTTACGCTTTCATTGTTCATGTTCAAGTAAACCATGTTTTCATCGGCTCCTGAAGAGTGGCGCGTATGTAAAAGAACTGGCGCAATCTTTTTATTTGCAAACTCCGGCTGACAACATACGGTGTATGCGTAATAGAATATCTGCAGCACCTGCGAATTACGATTCTTGCTTGGTGTGAATAGTTCTGCAATATCTTTCGGTTCATTTTTCTTGCTGCCGGTTTTATAATCAACTATACGTATTACGCCATCTTTGGAATCCATCCTGTCTATTATGCCTATAAGTTTTACCTTCAACTCTTTCCCGGTTTCAGTAGGGTGTGGTATGTTTACCATACGCACATATCCTTCCGATTCGCTTCCTATATAGGTGAAGGGCGCGTAATGGTTCATGTCAAATTTCAGAAGATTCTCCAAATATTTGCATATTACTGAATAATTGATGGATTGCGTGCCATTATAATCGTTGGGCGATACATTGCGACCATCAAAGATCAGTTCATTAAATGCTTTTATAACATAATCCTCTATCTCTTTTTTATTATCAATCAATAGGCTTATGGCCTCTTTAGTAATGGTTCTGTTACCGCTTTTTGATGCCATGTAGTTGTAGATATCTTCTGCACATTTGTGAAACAGTGTACCAAATAACGCACTATCTATATCTCCGCTTGGTTTCTCGGGCTCTTTTAAACCGGCAATACGTTGAAAATAGAAACGAAGCGGGCAATCTATATATTGATTTATTGCTGAAGGCGATAGAACTAAAATCTCTTCTCCTTGCCTGTTATGTAGCAGAATATCCAATATTCGTTTACTTTTGCTTACGGAGTATTCGCCAAGAGGATGATTGTCTCTACTTGAGTTAAGAGATTTTACGCTTATATCATTACGTTCACAGAGAAGCTGCAACAGATAGCGCGAAATTTCTCCATTACCTATGCCGGAATCGCTGGTGCAACTATTATATAACATTGTTATGCTCTCTGCACGTTGCAATAAATGATAGAAATTATACGATGAAACGGCACTTTTTAGCTTCATTGTGGTTAATCCGAATGCGTTTCTTACGCTATATGGTATAAATGATGATTCCGATGATGTTTTGGGCAGATTTCCTTCGTTTGCCGATATTAGCAATATATGTTTGAAATCCAGATTTCTGGTCTCAATAAGTCCCATTATCTGCATGCCGATAATAGGTTCACCATGGAATGGTATGGTAATATGAGCTATTAGATTGCGTAATAATCGGCATAGTGTCTCTTGTTTTATATCTAATAATCCTATATCTATAAGCGAATGTACTCTGTTAATGGTGGTGAATACTCTGTATAATGCCTCCTGGTTAAGTGGCTTGAACAGATCTTTATTATCTTGATTGGCTATAACAGGCGATAATAGTGTAAGTATATCCAATAGATATTTTGTCAGTTCAGAATTGTTGTTGGTGCTGCGGAATATGCTATTCAGAATATTGTCTGTATGCAATATTTCTAATGACACCAATCTCTGCTTGTATTTTGTCAAATCTAAAATCAGTTTATCTGTGTTTGATGATAACTGTTTGACAAATGGATTGCTTAATATGTGTGTACACTCTTCTATACTACATTTTTCCTGATTATGCAGAAGTGTTCTCTGCATATCCAGCAACAGACTTATCAGGTTAAAGAGTGTGGTCTCTGTCATTGCATAACCCATAGTTACGTTTATGGCGTTTACCAGATTATCAGGAATAGAGTGCAGTGTGGGTTGTAGTAATGTTTCGTCACAAAGCACTATTGCACACTCTTTGTCTATCTTATTATTCAATTTTTCTAACCAGTTAGGTATATAGCGTGCCTGTTCATTGTTGGTGGTAGCCTCAATTATATCTATCTGTTTTGGCTTCTCCATATTGTTGAACAGCTCACTGTCTGTAAGTGTGTTTGGGAAAAGTTTTAGATTGTGACGCATAAACATTCCTGCTTCGTGTGCTGGATTACTTACGTATGATTTGTCATAATCCCAATAGAAGATGGCCTTGCCGTTCGCTTGCAGAAATTTGAATAGTTCTTCTTCTGCTTTTGTTAAACTATTGAAACCAATAATGGCATATTTATCCGATTTGAATTGCGATATATCCAGATTATCTATAACAGCACGCTGTAACATTCCGTTATATGCTTTGTTTTCTGCCTGTAACGAAGTGCGGAATTTTGTGTATATAGCCTCCAGTGAACCCCAAATGCCATAGAACTTTTCTTTTAGGTTGGTTTCTCTTTTATTGCCCATTTCATCGAAGAAATATTTAAGGGCATCTTGTTGTTCTGCCGATAAGAAAGACAGATCCTTTGATATAATATTCTGCTCTTTTAGAACTGCAAACAGCTGTTGGGTATTTGCCAGATTTTTGTCTATATCGTCAAAATCGGAGACCATTATTTCACCCCA
>CALEFD010000002.1 GCA_937876995.1 uncultured Bacteroidales bacterium
ATAGAGAAAGTTCTTGTTAAGTAACAATCTATATAAATTCCGTGATTGGATCGGTCGGTTTTTCCGACCGATCTTTTTTTATGATACTTGATAAGGTATTATAACCAACAGTTTAGCAATACTATCATGTAGTCTGATTACTACTGATACATATATGCAGAGTTTAAAGGAGATAAGTATATCTCTTTGTAGGCGCACTTCTATATGTTAATGTGTTTTCATTGATGCGATTAATACAATAAGAGCCCGGCAAGTTAATGCCGAGCTCTTCATTTAATCTTAATGCGTATCTTTGAGATAAACTCCAAGAAACTTCTAACAGGAATGTTACTCTATATACTTCTTGGTTATAATTACTCTGCCATCTTCAAGTGTCTGCTTAACATTGTTCAAACCCTTGAAAGGAACATCTGAACTTATACCCTGAGCATTATAATATACCGTACTTATTACATCCTGAACACTCTCTGTTACAGGATAATCTTCTATACCATTTGTGCCGAGAATAGCATTTACACTTACTGACTTTAAACCTTCTGGAATAATGTAGGTAAGATCCTCTTCAAGATACTGTTCCGTGTACTTGGCACCTGAAGGCTTCTCTGTTATCACATTCCATCCAATTATATCATACTGTGTATCGTTATAATCGGCTGTAAATGTATATTCCCTTCCAGTATATAACTTACCGTTTAGAGTACCCTTTGTTAATGGAACGCCATTTATCTTAACCTGATAAAATGTTGGTGTTGACACCTTATCATTTACTCTGACTTTAACTTGTGAACCTAAATCAAAGAACTCCTGTATCTGATCATACATTGATTCTGTTCTGTTGGTTGCCCATGATTTCATATTGCTAATTTCGTTTTTCCAGCTGCTCTTTGAATTTGTGCCATATAGTGCACTGAATGCATCCCATTCCGGTTCCATCTGTTCAGCAAACCAATCAATCAGGCTACTGATATAGCCGCTGTTAAGGAAATCGCCCATATAGACAGAGAAATGGTCTATAAACAGGTCTCTGTATTCTGGTATATCCAATAGATTGCGGAATAGTCTGGTGTGGTATTCAGAATTTGCGGTTTCACCGTCGCCAATGTTAGACGGATTTCTTGTAACCCATTTCAGATACTCTTCATCGTAAGAGTGTCCCCAGATACCAAATGCTCTATCTACATCCTTTATAATAAAACGCCAGCGACCATCTTCTGTCATAGGTTTCCACATAACGTTATTGTTACCCGGAAAATCGGTATTGCTCTGATAGATATTGGTAATCATCCAGTTGGTAAATTCTACCACATCCATACGCTCTTCATATTCTTCCAGTGTATGTCCTGGTTGAGAATAGAACTCTTCAAAATCCAGGAACTCCTGATAATCACCCTCTTTCAATGTTCCATTTTCCAGAAGTGTAATATCTTCCAGACCATCATAATGGGTCCATACGTTATCTTCGTTACCACGCTCACGGATATTCATAATACCCTTGTATTCACCATTCAGATAGAATATTGCAGGTTGGGCTGCCATCCAGTCCAGATCTGTATTTAACCCCATTATCATCTGCGATACAGCATCGCGGAACATTGAACCGCCAAAGTCATTACCTGAGTTCCTTATTGAGAACGATTTTACCTTCTTGGCTTCAGGACGCGATGTTGACCAGAATGGTGCGTTGATATAATCGGCTGTGCCGAATCGTTTATCAGCATATATAATCATTGATTTTAACGCTGCTTCGCGAGACCATGCTCCTGATATCCTCACCTCAGTAGGCATGTGCAGATAAGTTGTTTTTCCACCTCGGCTAAAATAGTCCAATACAGCAGGACGGCGCCAGTTGTTCCTGTCCTGATTGGTCATATTATTTGAAATTATACCGTAATCATCTGAATACAGATCATCATGATTCATTACTAAAGATATAATTGGGATGTTAATTGCTCTGCCATGAAATAGAAAGACTCTAGTAGTTGTTGCAGACTTTACATAACCTTCCTTGAACATTACAGCTTTTAGAACTGTATTGTCAAAAACATTAATTCCATTTTTGTCGAATATCGGACTGCTCTCATTAGGTTCACTACCATCTATGGTATATCTGATAATAGTGCTATCCGGCATTTTGGAACCATCCGGCATTTTCCTTATTCTTACTGATTTGATATTTAGAAAACTGTTTTCTTCTCCAAATGCCCAACTTGAAGATCCAAAATTTGGAGCAGGTAAAACTTTTCCGTGTCCGCCACCATTGGCGCTGCCTCTTGTAACCTGCAGTTCATAGCCTATTGAATCGGCACCATCCGTAAGACGTCCATAGCCAACATTCATTGCAAGCATTATAGGGATATGTACAGAATCCACTAACTGACCTTTAGGATTGAATAGGTACAAGCCTCCTTCTTCGTCGGTTGAAATACGGAAATCTGTATGAATTTCTCTTACAACATCCGGATATACGGTGGAATATGAAACTAAATCCTCTTTGTCGCACAATATAACGTGATAACCACCTGCCGGAATGGTATAGTTTGGTAAGGAATATGCCTTACTGAACTTATTCTTTTTACCTATTCTGTAATCTTGCAATGATATATCATTTGGTCCCGGGTTGTAAATCTCAACCCAACCATCGGGGTACTCTTTTAGTCTGTCTAATGTTCCACCAAATGTGGATTGCATAATTTCGTTAATATACAATTCCTTAGTAAGTCCTGTTTGCTGTGAATATATATTTCCACATATAAGGGCCATCAACACTCCAATGAATAACCTGTAAGTTTTCATATTGTTTATCTTGTTAATTATTATTCTAACTATATCGTTGCAAATGTAATCAAAAAATAGATACAAAACACAAAGCAAAGCAGACCTTTATCACTAAAGGTCTGCTTCTAAATAACTACTTATTAAATACCAACCAATTATTATTTGTAAAAAGGTATTCCTGTTGGGGGCTGAGTATGGTGAAACCATTGAGGCCTGCCGGGGAATGGTACTACTGAATCGGGGATTTGCCATCCCTCTTTAAAGTTACGTCTCCATTCAAATCTTCTTTCGGCCATCTCTTTCCATACCATCTGTTGGAACATCTGCATATTCTGCATCTGTCTCTCCATTACTTGTTTATTACGCTCTGCTAATTGTGACCAGAATTTCTGTCCCAATTCCCACTGCGCTTTTCCTATCTTTGCTCTAGTACTTTCGGGTAAAGCTTCACTTAGTTTTTCAAGATAATCGTCATTTATCTCTTTCCACCTCTTCATATATTCACTATTGTCAGAAGGTGGAGCACCAAACACAAATGGAACTATACCATCATTAACCTGTTTCTGTTGATTTTTATTTAACTCGAACAGTTGTTCATTGTACTCTATATAAATCTTTGCAAATTTCTGATATTCTCGTTTAGATAAATCTGCATTCTCCTTAATGAACCTCAATTGGGCATTAAGCATCTCTTCGTTCATCTTGTCTTGTGCAAATACAGATGTTGAACAAAGTATAATACCCGCAAATAGGGTTACTATAAGAAGAAAGCGTTTCATAATGTTGACTCTCCGTAATAATTTGTCATCATTGAATAGATTCCCAAATCGTCGGCAGACATTGTCTGGAACATTTCATCAATACTTTTACATTCCGAAATGTTTTCGTAATCGGGAATTCCCATAGTTCCAATATTAAATGGATTCAACAACAATAGCACCATAGCGGCCGCACTCGCTGCTGCAGCTATGTAGAGATAGATAGGGCTCTTCTTCTTTGCCGGCTGTTTAACTTCGGCAATCACCCTCTCCGTTAGATTTTCAATAAAATGGTCGGGCATCTTGTACGGCATCTCGCGACCAATCTTTTCTAAATCAATCATAATAACGAATGTTCAGTAATATACTCTTTAATTTTATTCACTGCATAGTGATAGTTTGTTTTCAGTGTATTGATGCTATCGCCGGTTATATGATGAATCTCTTCGTAGCTCATTTCATCATAATAACGCAAGTTGAAAACTGTCTTTTGCTTGACAGGCAATAATGCTATTGCCTCTTGCAACAAAATAACTGTTTTATCTGCATCAGGCGAAGATTCTTCGCTTACACTGTTTTTCAAAGAATCACCTAAATCATCAACAGACTGCAAAAAACCTGCTCTATTCTTAAGAAGTTTCAAGCTTTCGTTTGTAGCAATCTTGTATAACCAAGATGACAATGCATACTCTTTAGAGTAGGTATTCCTATACCTATAAACGTTTAACATTGTCTCTTGAAGAGCATCTTCTGCGTCATCGTGAACAACAACCATACGGCGTATATGCCAATATAGTGGCTCGCCATATTTCTGCATAATAAGACGCAGCGCGTGCTCTGCACGACTATCATTGCATAGCATTTCTGCTATGGCATCGTCCGTTATTGAGTTTTCAATACCTATTTTCTTCATCTTCTGATAGTCGCACTTCTGATTATTATATACAGGCTATTTGAAAAAGTTAAGAGGCCGATTGTTAAATTTTGTAACAATCAGCCCCTAACAGGTTGTTGTAAGTAGTATTACTCTGTTACAAGAAGCTGGGCACCATTATATGGTATTGTCCAGGTTATTTCCTGCTTTCTGTTAATCTTTACTCTTTCTACACTACCGTTCAGACTTTCATCGTCGGAATATTGTGTTACATAACTTCCGCTTTCAAGCATAGGAAGTGTAGTCTTTATTTTTAATGTCTCCTTTTGTGCATTGATACCGGTTACATACCATTTACCTGCACTTTTACGAGCCAGAATTACATACTTGCCGGGATAACCATCTATAAAGACTAAATCGTCCCAGGTAGTAGGTACTTCTTTCATAAAGTCCATAGCCCATGCAGGTGCATCGGTAAGGTTGTTAGGTGCAATTGCAAAGTTCTGAATAGGGCTCTGGAACAATACTGCTGTAGCCAATGCATAGACATCGGATGTGCGTCTGTATGTGCCTCTGTCATTACCTTTGCTGTAACGTTTGTTAAGTGCGCTACCACCAAATTCCATACCTGCAACGGCATTTCTTATAAATGGATGTATGGTTGCGTTAAATGATTCGTTATCGCAAGCACCCTGTCCAAATGATAAGTTTTCGCTGGCAAGAACAGCTTCTGATGATGCAAAGTTAGGATACATACGTTCCCAACCACGTGGCAGAGTACAACCATGGAATACAACCATCAGACCATATTCGTTTGCATCGCAAAGAATATCTTCGTAAAGTTGCATAGTCTGCTGTTTATCGCTTCCAATAAAGTCTATCTTCATACCTTTTACACCAACTTTCTTAAGCCACTTCATCTCTTTATGACGTGCTATACTTGTGTGCAACTTGTTACGCGGGCCCTGAGGTGCATCGTTCCAATAACCATTGGAGTTGTACCACAAGAATACACCAACACCTTTTGAATCGGCATACTTAACAAGTTCTTCCATCTTTTCGTAGCCTATGTTGCTATCCCAAAGAGCATCAATCAGAATGTATTCGTAACCAATTTCTGCAGCAAAGTCTATGTACTCTTTCTGTTCATCAAAGTTACAGCTTGCATCCATGCGGATAATCCAGCTCCATACGCTCTTACCATATACATACTCTTTGCTTGGTTCGTAAAGAGGTTCTACTACGTCCCACATAACAGTGGTTTCTACAATAGGTTCAAGTGTTTCGCCTACTGTAATGGTACGCCAAGGAGTTTCACCCGGAACATTGATACCCGGAGTAACGCTTCCTATTCCATTGAATTCATCTGCTAATGGGAATGCTATGGTATAAAGTGAACCATTACCACCTGCCAAACGGCTACCGCAATAAGCAGAGCTTACACCGGTTTCGCAGAGTAATACCCAGCCTTTGTCTTGGTTCTTAAACAGACAGGGGAATGTATAGCCTAAACCATTTGCGTTATCGCCCATAGGTGCATCCAGAGTATAGCCTGTTTCGTAGCTTGGTGCTGTACGGGCAAAACCGGTCTTAGGACGCATCTGCGGGCAGAGGAATGTGGTAGTTCCATCTACAAAACGGAAGCCTGTCTTCTCTTCATATATCACGCAGCAAAGTTTATTCTGCTTAGCCATCACATATTTAAATGCGATATCGTTGTTACTAACATTAAAAACAACATCGTAAATATCTCTACCTCTTGCATCGGCAAATGTAAAGACACCCTGATTAGCATTGTACTCTATGTTGCTGAATTTCAGATTTGGTAATGAATAGCTATCAGAAACCTGATTGATTTTGGTAGCTTTCAAGGTGAGATCTTTTGAATAGTCGCCCAAATCTGTAACAAGTCCTAACGGAGAATCTACAAGATAGTCGTTTCCGTTATATTGAACTGAATAAGAAGGTGTACCGTCAGAATCTGATACGGTTACCACCAATTTTCCATCCGGGCTGCTTACTGTAGATTCAGCAGCAAAGGATTGATGGCAAAAAAATGCCATCAATCCTGCTATAATGAGAGTTTTCTTCATAGTTAACTCTTATTGTTTTTATTCAAATGTCAACCAGTCAACCTGTACCTTGCCTTCTGAAGCCATACGAACCTTAATATGGTGTAAGCCCTTTGAAGCACCTGTTACTTTTGCAGTTGCAGTTATAACCTGACGGTCTTTTGGTACATTAACAGTTGCAATTACCTTATCGTCCTGAAGAATTTCAAGAGTACCTGCTGATGGAGGAACAATCTGAACCTTTACGCTCTTAGGAGCTTTATCAAACTGTACAGTGTTATACTGTGCCCATGCACCCTTTTCGTAGAATACAGTCTTCCAGCCCTTGAAGTAGTTACCCAGGTCTAAGTAAGCAATTGAATCACCGCTTGCGCTCAGTTCTGAATAACGGTCAATGTGGATTTCTGACTTAGAATTTGTAATACCTACGCCACGTTCTGTTGGTTTTACAAGGGCAATTGTGCCGTCTTCGTTAAAGAAGAGGCTATCTACTCTCATTGAACGGTTCTTGTCAAAGTCTGGTGAATAGTCATTGTGGTGGTAGAATAAGTACCACTGGCCCTTGAATTCAATTATTGAATGGTGGTTTGTCCAGCAACCATTTTCATGTTCTTCCATAATGAGACCTTTGTATTCGTATGGGCCCATAGGATTTTTACTCATTGCGTATCCGAGAACCTCTGTATCCTCTCTAACGTATGGATATGTCAAATAATAGTAACCATTGCGTTCGAATGCGAATGGTCCTTCTGCCTGACGACTTGGAAGACCACTAAGACAGTTCACTCCTATATTTGTCATTTCACGATTACCCCATTTCACTGTTTCTACAGGATTATCTTCTGCAAGTTCAATCATATTGTCAGCAAGCTTTGCACAACGACCTGCACCCCAGAAAATATAGTGGTTACCGTCTGATGCCTTAAGAACACAAGGGTCGATACCACCGATACCTTTAATAGGTTCTGGCACAACTTCATAAGGTCCTTCTGGATGATCAGCAATAGCTACACCTACTGTAAACCCTCCGGTTTTAGAGGCGTTAGGAAAGTAGAAATAATATTTTCCATCCTTCTCGATACAGCAGGGTGCCCACATGGAATAGGCAGTCGGATTACCCCAAGGCACCTCTTTCTGATCCAATATCATACCATGATCAACCCAATCAATCAGGTTGTCTGATGAATAAACATGATAGTCTGCCATGCAGAACCAGTCTTTACGTGCATAGTCCCATGGTGCAGGAATGTCGTGTGATGGGAACACATAAACACGGTCTCCCACTACCAATGCTGAAGGATCGGCATTGAAATGATCCTTGATTAGCGGATTTTGTGCTACTGCCATATTGCCTACTAAGGCAAACAGAGCTAATGTTAACAAACTTTTTTTCATAATTCTAATAATAAATATTTAGTTAAATTCAACATTCGTGAAATGACTCTATTTAACAATAGATTCCAAAGATAGAGCTAATTTCTTAAAAAATAGTCATTATGGATAAAAAACATGCATAAAAGAGATTCGGCAAGGAATCTGAATTCCCTGCCGAATCAAACATTTATGATCTAAAGAAAATTACTTAACAAGAACTTTCTCTAC
>CALEFD010000003.1 GCA_937876995.1 uncultured Bacteroidales bacterium
CTTGTTATTAATAAGATCGATACCGTTCGTCCTGAGAATATTGTCAAGACGATCGCTGCTTATGCCGAGGCTTTTGATTTTGAGGCCGTAGTTCCAATGGTGGCAAAGAACGGTAAGGGTGTGGCAAAGAATGCCCTATTACAACCACTTACCAAAATTGAATATGAATCAAAGGGTGCTACACAAGGAAAACCCTTACAACATTTATCGCAAATAAGAAACAGAGCTCCATACAATTCAATCCCTTTTCATCCGGTAAAAAGAGCCATTGCGTTATATCTATCGGAGTTTCTTACTTACGCCTTAAAGAACGAAGAAAACAATATACCGCTATATGTTGTAATAGAAGATGCTCTTGAATGGTTTGACAACGCAGAACAATATTCAAATTTTCACCTGTTGACAATGATTTTAGTTGCCCGCCATTTAGGTATTATGCCCGGATATGACCAATATTGCCAAGGCTACTATTTTGATATGAACGAAGGCGAATATGTTGAATCAGAACCTTCACACAGAGATTTTTTAGACAGACAGCTTTCCTACAAACTGGCTTTATTATCTGCCACCAATATACACACAATGCAAAACACGCCCCTGACACATCAGGAACGTGTTCTATTATTGCGTAAATTAAACAGCTATTTTCAGATCCATATACCTCTGTTTCCAAAACTCAAGTCAATTGACATTTTGGAAGAGATTTTCAGCGAAGAATAATTATCAGCGTCTGCAAGACCTTATCTTTTGCAAACCATTATTATCTCTCTGGTACGCCGGAACTGTGCTTAAAACATCTAAAAGGAGATCGTTATCCAAATCATCATCTTTTAGTTCATACCAACAGATATCTCTACCATATATAGCGTCAATCATATCGTTTTCCGGATTTTCGGCCATAAACGGAATATTCTCCATACCAAAGCCGGTTGCCAGAACTGTAATCTTTACTTCGTCTTCCAAATCCGGATCCTGAGCCAACCCCCAAATAAGTTCTATTTCGCCACCATTTTCAAACTTATCCATAAATTCACGCACCTCATTCATCTCTTTAATAATAAGAGGATTTGTTTTACTCTCATATATATTGAACAAGATCTTTTTTGAGTTGTAAATATCATTATTATACAACAATGGTGAATTCAGGGCCTCTTCAAGTGCTTTATTAACTCTATTCTGTCCACTTGCCTTACCTGTACTCATTATGGCCACGCCACCATTTTTAAGTATCTTACTTACATCGTGGAAGTCCAGATTTATAGTACCGCGAACTGTAATCAGTTCTGCAATACTTTTTGTAGCTATAGTCAATGTTTCATCTACTTTTTTAAATCCTTCTGCCACACTCTGCTGCGGATACATCTCTAACAGTTTCTCATTGCTGATAACAAGTAGCGCATCCACCTGATTTGCCATCTCCTTAACTCCTACAAGAGCCTGTTTTATTTTTGGGCGTTGCTCAAACTTAAACGGGATAGTAACTATACCAACAGTAAGCATTCCTGCCTCTTTGGCATATTTAGCTATTACAGGAGCGGCACCGGTACCTGTACCACCACCCATACCGGCAGTAATAAAGACCATTTTAGTACCATCCTTAAACTGTAGTTCTATATCATCCTTACTCTCTTCTGCCGCACGTTTGGCTACTTCGGGATCGTTTCCTGCACCCAAACCATTTGTAACCGTTTTACCCAACTGGATTTTCAACGGGATTTCAGATTTATTCAATGCCTGATGATCGGTATTTGCCAATACAAAACCTACGTCATGTATTCCTTGACGATACATATTCTCTACAGCATTGCTACCGCCACCGCCTACACCAATCACCTTAATTATATTCTCTACAGAGGTAGGAAAACCAAAATCCAGAACTTCCTTCTCCTCAAAATTTTTTATCGATTCATTCATAAAGCAATCAGGTTATTGGTTTGTATCGTTATTATCATTTGATTCATCACTCTCTCCATCGGCATCAAAGAAACCTTCAGTCTTATCGGCAAACTTATCTACAAATGCCTTTACTCTGAAAAGCATCTCTTTGTAACCCGATGACTTTTTATCTCTCTTTTTAGAAGCATTTTGTTCATTAGCTGCCTCTTGTTCCTTTTGCTGTTTCTCTAACTCTTCTGCTGCCTTACGTTCGGCCTCCTTTCTATCTTTCTCCTCTTGAACACTTTCACCCTCATCATTAAAGAGACTACCAATTTCTAATTGTCCCTCTTCTGTAGGAGTCAGATTATCTATAAGATCGAACACCATTCTTTCGCAACAATTTTCACCTTCTATATTTAATAATGATAAAAGTGACAACTGCGAACCATCATTCTTAATCCATTTTGAATCGGCCCACTCTACATTAGCAGAAGGTTCCTTAACAAAACGTACATAATCTATATTTTCCACACTCTTCTGAATAGCCTTTGACAAGCATCTCAAATTAGAGCCGCCGCCTATAACCACCATACCGGCATAAAGAAGTTCTCCCAAACCGGAGTTTTTGATTTGTGCATCTAAATTACGGAGTATCTCTTCGTTACGAGCCTCAATAATAGCGCTAATATCTTTAACAGTAACTTTTCTGGAATTCACAAGCAAAGATTCATTCAGATCCTGAGATGAATTAAAGCTTGACAATCCGTATGTCCTCTTTAATTTTTCTGCTTCGGTATTTGTTATCTTCAGCACTGTTGCCAAATCGGCTGTAATAAGAGCGCTACCCAAAGGTAAAACTCTAAGATATTTCAGGATTCCATTCTTATATATAGCCAATGTAGTGGTATCTGCGCCAAAATCCACTAAAGCACAACCTTGCTGCTTATCATCTTCTGTCAACAGATAATCGGCCGCACTGATTATTGACACAAAACTATCTGCTACAACAACAGATGCACGTTGGAATACACGCTCTACATCATCTGTTACATTTGTATTTGTGATAACGCTAAGATAATTACCCTTTATGGTTTTGCAAGATACGCCTATAGGATCTGTTTCTGTAATACTCTTATTATCTAATGTAAACTCTTGCGGATACAAAAACAGTCTGCTCTTATTGTCCAGTTGTTTGTTTTCACACTCTTGCAACATACTGAACACATCGGCTTCGTCAACCACCTTGTTATCTTCAAAGACTCTTTCCACTTCCGACACCAATGAACGCAATGACTTTCCATTGTGAGCCACATAGACCATATTGATATCACAAGCTGATACATGCCTCATTTTTTCTATCAATTCCACTATAATAGAAGCTGCCTTCTCTGTATTATATACAACACCATGGCGAATAGCCGATTCTGATGGCAATGAAACGTATGCCAACACTTCGGTTGTACCATTTGCAAGTTTTTGACCTACAACACCCGTTATTTCGGACGAACCCAATTCTATGGCTGCTATCAAATTCTCTTCCATATATCTCTTATTTTTTCTTACACACCACCTGATTACTGAAAGCTACGCTAATGGAACTATACTTATTCCAACCAACCACTCCCAATCCATCTATATAAAATTTCATCAGTCTATCCAATTTCTGTTCAAAATTGGATGCATCGCCCAATAATAGAATATGACTACCTACTCTGGGAACCAATTCCACTTGATTTTCTTCTGTTACATTTATCTGAGCTATCTGAGCATTCCAAAACTCTGATTCCTGTAACAACAAAGCCAATTCATACAATTTCTCCGACGCATACAACCTATCTATATATCCTGTTGCCAAAGGTATATCCATAGGCTGCAATCCGGCATCAATTATATCGCTATTGCTATCTACATAAAAATTTTCTCCTTTGTTATTTATTACCCTCAATATAGGAACTTTGGTTACAAGATTGACAAATATCTCATTATCGTTTGTCTTATAACAATCTGCTGTATGTATAAGAGGATTTGTCTTCAATGCGTTCTCCATTGCCTCTATATCCACTTCACCCATCATCATTCCGGATGGATTCAGCCCTTTTGCATCAAGTATATCGTTTATAGCAGAGTTGTGTATCAGATCGTATCCCGATTTATTACGCACCTCTACCACTATTCCGTTACACAACTCACTTTCACCCTTTTCGTTTCCAGAACGAGACACAAAGAGAGAGAACAGCAAGTATGCTGCAAACAACAATGTAGCTACTATTGTTAAAATCTTCTTCACCTCTTTTTAGTTTTAAGTATTTCTACTATTTGCGGAACATAGTTCTCTAAATCGCCTGCCCCAACTGTCACCAATACTTCTGTTGTATCTTTAATACTCTCCACCACTTGTGGGACCTGCTTTAACGGAATTACAGCCTTACATATTCCACTCTTCATATTGTCTGCAATAAGCTGACTGGTTATACCCTCTATTGGCAATTCACGTGCCGGATATATATCTACCAAATAGACTTCGTCAAACAGAGAGAGACTATCGGCAAACTCTTTATAAAAGTCTCTGGTACGAGTATATAGATGAGGTTGGAATATTGCCGTTACCTTGCATCCCTGGTAGAGTTCCTTCATAGAGATGGCGCACTGACGCAACTCTTCCGGATGATGAGCATAATCACTCACATAAACAACATCGTCCTCTTTCAGATGAAAATCGAAACGTCTGTCACAACCACGGAACGTAGCCATACCCTTTCTTATAGCTTCGTCTGTTGCACCGCTTAACAACGACATAGCAATAGCTGCAATACCATTCTCAATATTTACTCTAACAGGCACACCTAATTCTATATTGTCAATTCTCTTGTCCGGAGCTACAAAATCAAAGACTATTGTACCACGTCCTACTCTGATATTCTCTGCATGGAAATCGCCGTTATCTATTGAATAGGTGTATAAAGAGACATTATCGCCTAATCTTGGTTGTAGGAGCTCTGCCACAGCACTATTCACTATAAGCGCACCACCCGATTTTATCAGTGAAGCATAATGCCTGAAACTCTCTATATAGTTTTCGTAAGTTCCGTAAATATCCAGATGATCGGCATCCATTGCTGTAATTACAGAGCGCAGTGGAGTAAGATAGTGGAACGACCGATCAAATTCGTCAGCCTCAATTACCACATAATTACTCTTTTCACTCTGCAACAGATTACTGCCATAATTCTTTGAGATACCACCCAGAAAAGCATTACAACCCTCAGGCATCATATTCATTATGTGAGCAACCATAGTAGATGTGGTAGTCTTACCGTGTGTTCCAGCCACGCAAAGTCCGTCCAGCGATTTTGTCAATGTACCTAATACCTGAGCACGCTTTTGAATTTCGAAATCGTGTTCCTTAAACCAGACGAACTCCTTATGATCTGCCGGAATAGCCGGTGTATATACCACAAGTGTTTTTGACTTATCCTTACAGTAATCCGGAATAAGTTCTACGCCCTCCTCAAAATGAATATCTGCGCCTTCAGCTATCAATGTAGTTGTTAAATCGCTTGGAGTTTTATCATATCCTGCCACTCTCTTACCCGTTTTCAGAAAATATCTGATTAGAGCACTCATTCCAATGCCACCCGCACCAATAAAATAGACCGATTCCACGTTATCTATGGAAAACAGATTCTGACTATCCATTTTTGCCAGAGCAAGAACTTCGTTAGCTATAATTTCGGCAGAATCTTTTAGTGCCATACTGAATATATTTGCACTTAAATCGGCCAACTTTTCTTTGTCTTTAACTACATCAAGAGCTGCAGGCATAAGTTCCTTTTTTGCACTGACATCTGCTATGTGAATAGCTGCATCCCTATTGGCAAGTGCCATTGCATTCTTAGTCTGATGATCTTCTGCAACATTTGGAGAAGGGACTAAAATTACAGGTTTCTTAAGCAGACATAGTTCCGAAATAGTTCCTGCACCTGCACGCGATACGACCAAATCGGCTGCGCCGTAAGCTGCATCCATATTCGATATAAAATCTGTTGGAAAGAGGTTGGGAACAGGAGCTTCGGCTGCCAATCTCTGTTTCATCTCTTCAATATAGTATTTACCTGTCTGCCATATTATCTGTACATCGTCTGTCAATCTTATCAGATCCAGGTTTGCCATAACACTCTCATTAAGTGTTCTTGCACCTAAGCTACCTCCTACTATCAGCAGTATTCTTTTGGATGGATCTAAATTCATTGCCAGAGCTGCATCCGACCGTTTCATCTTGTTCTCCACCAGATTCTTTCTTACAGGATTTCCTGTAATCATTATCTTTTCTGCAGGGAAGAAACGTTCCATATCTTCGTAAGCAACACATATCTTTGCAGCATCTTTTGCCAATAGTTTATTGGTAACACCTGCGTAGGAGTTCTGCTCTTGTATAAGTGTAGGTATTCCTAATTTTCCGGCCATTCGCAATGTGGGTCCACTGGCATAGCCACCTACTCCAACCACTACATCGGGTTTAAATTTCTTGATTATTTTCTTTGCCTTTATCTGGCTACGCATCAGTTTAAACAGTACAGCAATGTTCTTCAATGGATTTTTTCTATCAAAGCCACATATAGGCAACCCTATAATCTCATAACCGGCTGCAGGTACACGTGTCATTTCCATACGCCCTTCAGCTCCCACAAACAGAATTTCCGAGTTGGGTTTGGCAGCCTTTATTGCATCTGCAATGGATATAGCTGGAAATATATGTCCGCCTGTTCCACCACCACTAACTATTACCTTTAATTTTTTATCCATATCACTCTGTTGCTTTTACGTTTGATGTCATTTCTTCTCTTTCATCCTGCTCTTTACCACGGCTGATACCTATCAGGAAGCCAAAATATATACTACAGAACACCATCGATGTTCCGCCTTTACTTATCAATGGCAAAGGCTGACCTGTCACAGGCATTGCACCTACTGCAACCATCATATTTATCATTGCCTGCAACCCCAAAAGTATAGCTATACCCACCACCAAATAAGAGGAAAAACATGATATTGGCTTTGAAATTATTGTTCCGCATATATACATCATCCATATATATAGCCCTAATACCACTATAGAGATAAGCATGCCGCACTCTTCTATAATTATGGCGTATATAAAGTCGCAAGTAGCCTCCTGAATAAAATCTCGTTCCTCTGAATTTCCTATGCCTTTTCCCCAAACCAATCCACTTGTAGCAATCGCTATTTTTGCATGAGTCTCCTGCGGTTTATCCTTTGCTGTGGTAAGCGCATACTCTTTTGCGGTCTGTTTTTCATCAAAGAAATCCAGTACACGTGCCTGCCAGGTAGTTGCTCTGCCGGGTATCAGATTTTGCTCGGCAAGAGTATTCATTTTGGTAGCCGGAACCAACAAGAAGAATGCCAACACCAACGCCACAAATGCAGCACCTGCACCTATCAGTTTCCAGGTTCGTTTAGGGCTGACACCGCAGATGAGCATCATCAGAATTACCGTTACACATAGTAATGCTGCTGTAGATAGGTTTTCGCCCACAATCAAAAAACAGAAAAAACCCATGCATATCAGAATTTTCCAGAATCCCTCTTTCTGACTATTTTCATCCTCTTTGTTTATTTCCGAAGCTACTGATGCGGTATATAGCAGTACTGCCATCTTTGCCAATTCCGATGGTTGGAATTTGAAACCGAATATCTCTATCCAACGTTGCGCATTATTACTTCCCATACCTCTTACAAATAGAATAAGGAGCAATACTGCCGACAACATTAACAACGGATAGGTAAAAGCCTTATAGTATTTGTTTGGAATGTGATGTACCAAAACCATTAAGCCAAAGCCCAACATCATAAATGCCAAATGAGGTAAAACCGGCATAAGATAATTTTGTCCTCCAAAAGAAAAACGGCTGCTGGCGCTAAACACCTCCAATACTGAGATTATCATCAGTAACATAACGATAATCCAAAGACGCTTATCGCCTACCAGAAGCTTAAAACGTTTTGCTTCGGGCTGCTGTTCCAATACTTCACTCTCAGGTTGCGGTATCTGAACAGAATCATCTATTACATCATTCTCTTTAGTAATCATAATGCTCTTACGTACTTTTTGAACTGATCGCCTCTGTCTTCATAGCTGTTAAACAGGTCAAAGCTGGCGCAACAGGGGCTTAGCAATACTATTTCACCCGGTTTTGCCATCTTATAAGCTGCCTGCACCGCATCTTGCATAGACTGAACATCTGCCACCGGCAGGCCGAATCCATCAAAGAAATTGTGCAATTTCTCATTATGCAAGCCCAAATATATCAGACCTGAACACTTTTCGCGCACCAAATCTGCTATCTCGCTATAATCGTTACCCTTATCTTTACCGCCCAAAATTAGGATAGTCTTTACCGGCATACTTTGCAAAGCATACCAGCAGCTATTCACATTTGTGGCTTTTGAATCGTTTATATAATCAACTCCGTTCACTCTGGCCACACGTTCCAAACGATGCTCTACACCTTTAAATGTCTGTAATGCCTTGCGAATGGTTTCATTTTTAATACCGGCAATGTTCGCCGAAATACCTGCCGCCATGGAGTTATAAAGATTATGCTTTCCGGTCAGAGCCAAAGATTCCTGCTCCATATTGAATGCATAAGGTTTATCAAAATAGAGTGTTCCATCCTGAGTATAAGCAGCAAGTTCTGCAGCTTTCTCTTCGGCAAACGGATAGAGAGTAGCCTTCAAACCGTATCTCTGTAACTCCCTGCGTATAATAGGGTCATCGTTCCAATATACAAATGCATCATCTTCTGTCTGGTTTCGAACAACACGCATCTTAGCATCTACATAGTTCTGCATATCGTGGTCATAACGGTCAAGATGATCGGGAGTAATATTCATCAACACTGCAATGTCGGCTTTGAATTCATACATGTTATCCAACTGAAAACTGCTCAGTTCTATAACATAATAATCGAAATCCTTTTCTGCCACCTGCCAGGCAAGACTGCTACCTATATTACCTGCCAGTCCCACATTCATACCGGCCATTTTGAATATATGATATATAAGCGATGTAGTGGTGGTTTTACCATTACTACCGGTTATACATATCATCTTGGCATTTGTATATCTGCCGGCAAACTCTATCTCCGAGATAATTGGAATATTCTTCTCTTTAACCTTGAGTATTATTGGTGCATCATTAGGGATACCCGGACTTTTAATAACCTCATCGGCAGAGAGTATTATCTCTTCATTATGATTACACTCTTCCCAAGGAATTGAACGTTTCTGCAACTCCTCTTTATAGAAATCTTTAATTCTGGAGAAATCCGATACAAAAACATCGAATCCTTTATGCTGTGCAAGTATGGCTGCTCCTACTCCACTCTCCGCTGCTCCTAACACTACAATTCTCTTTGCCATAGTTATCTGATTTTCAATGTCAATAAGGTGATAATTGCCAAACCTATGCTGACAATCCAAGTTCTCAATGTTATTTTAGTTTCAAACTGCAGTTTTTTGTCATTACCCTTAAAACAGACTGTGCTGGTAGGGTCTGCTCTCAACACCTGATCCATGCTGGTTCTAAAGTGGTCATGTATAGGTGTACGTTTCCAGATTCTTCTGTGTAATCCTCTTTTTTTACCGGTTTTGTAGTAGAACCTCTGTAATATTACAGAAAGGCTTTCCAGCAGGAAGACTCCGCACAACAATGGCAACAACAGTTCTTTGTGAATACAGATAGCTGCCACAGCTATAATACCACCTATGGTAAGACTACCAGTATCGCCCATAAAAATCTGGGCAGGATAGGAATTGTACCACAAGAAACCTATCAGCGCACCTACAAATGCGCACATAAACACCACAATCTCTTGACTTCCCGGTATATACATCAAATCTAAATGACTTGCCGCCACTATATTACTGGAGACATAGGCCAACACTCCCAATGCTATACCTATTATGGCAGAATTACCTGCTGCCATTCCATCCATGCCATCGTTCAAATTGGAACCATTCGATACTGCGGTTACCACAAACACCGTTAGTATAACAAAGAATATCCAACCTGCCTTATATTTCAAAGGTTCTCCCAACCAGCCGAACAGATCGGAATAGTTCAGATTATGTTCCTTAAAGAATGGTATGGTAGTACGAGTTGATTTTACGTCAGGCGTTTTTACTACAACCTCAATATTATTCTCTATTTTGGTTTCAACTTTTTCATTTATAACTACGCTCGGGGCATATCTCAGTGTTAATCCTACAATCAGACCTAATGCTACCTGACCTGCCACTTTAATCCAGCCATTCAAACCGTCTTTCTTCTTTTTGAATGTCTTTATATAATCGTCGGCAAATCCTATTGCACCTAAAAGCAAAGTGGTTACTATCATTAGTATCATATATGGATTATTGAGTTTACCTACCAACAGACATGGTACAAGAATAGCAAGTATTATTATTACACCACCCATTGTTGGCACGCCCACCTTACCCACGTTGAAAGGATCTAACTTTTCGTCTCTCTGGGTTTCCGTAATGCTATGACGCTTCAGATAATCTATAAATTTACTTCCGAACCAGGCCGATATTATTATAGATACCACAAGTGCGAACATACTGCGAAATGTAACGTATGTAAACATTCCTGCGCCAGGAATATCAATCTTATCTTGTAAATATTGCAACAAACTGTATATCATATTTCACTATTTTGCGTTTTCGAAAATATCTCTAATAACCTCTTTATCATCAAAATGATGTTTTACACCCTTTATCTCCTGATAATCTTCGTGTCCTTTTCCTGCTACCAGAACCACATCGTTTTCTGCAGCCAACATACAAGCTGTTCTAATAGCCTCTTTTCTGTCAACTATAACCAGCACTTTGTTTTTGTCTTGTGGCAAAACACCTTCCAGCATATCGTTTATAATATCCTGAGGTTCTTCAAAACGAGGATTATCGGATGTAAGTATCACCTTATCGCTATACTTGACAGCCTCTTGAGCCATCAACGGACGTTTACCCTTATCTCTGTTACCACCGGCTCCAACCACTGAAATAATATTTCCTGTACCGGAAAGTACATCAGCAATAGTGGTAAGAACATTTACCAATGCATCCGGAGTATGAGCATAATCAACTATGGCAGTATAGCCGTTTGGAGAACGCATTGCATCAAACCTGCCATTAACCGGCACAAGTGTACTCATAACGGTAAGTACATCCATAGGATCTTTTCCCAGCATACAGGCTGCACCATACACTGCAAGCAGATTACTTGCATTAAATTTGCCTATAAAGCGCAGGAAAACCTCCTTACCGTTAATATCCATCAGCATACCATCAAAATTAGATTCCAGGAGTTTGCCCTTGAAATCGGCAAGACTGCGAAGCGAATATGTAGTAACCTTCGCTTTGGTATTCTGTACCATTACCATACCATGTTTATCGTCTATATTGGTAACTACGAAAGCCTCTTTGCCTAAAGAATCGAAGAACATCTTTTTTGCCTTGATGTAGTTATCCACTGTCTTATGATAATCCAGATGGTCTCTGGTCAGATTGGTAAAAATAGCACCTGTGTATTTTAAGCCACCTATACGTCTCTGTGCAATTGCATGAGAGCTACACTCCATAAACACATAACAGCAACCTTCGTCTGCCATTCTTCCCAACAATGCGTTCAGAGTGATTGCATCGGGGGTTGTATGGCTTGCAGGAATAGGTTCTCCATCTATATAGTTACAAACAGTTGACAGTAATCCACATTTGTAACCCATCTTACGAAACATATCGTATAGCAGAGTAGCTATTGTGGTTTTACCGTTTGTACCTGTTACACCAACCAACTTAACTTTTGATGATGGATCGCCATAAAAACGTGTTGCAACAGTTCCAACACACTTTGCACAGTTCTCCACCTTTATATATGTAACTCCGGACTTTTTCTCCTGAGGTATCTCTTCACATAGTATTGTTTTGGCACCTAACTCTATAGCTTTATCAATAAATGTATGTCCATCTACGCTTGTACCACGCATAGCTATAAACATTGACCCATTCTCTACCTTCCTGGAATCAATCTGAACATTGGCAACATCAATTTCCTGAGTGCCATCCACTGCCTCAATAGGCAATCCTTTAATCAATTCATTTAATTTCATAGCCATATAATAATCAAATACTACATTCTTAATGTCAACACTATAGTACTACCTTTATAATATTTGGTACCTGCTCTCAGACTCTGTTGACGAACCCTGCCAACACCATTTATTTGTACCTTCAAGCCAACGCTTTCCAACAGATACAATGCATCTTGAGCACCCATTCCTACCACATTTGGCACCAAACCTTCTGTTATGTAATTTTTGGCTGCTATTGTCACAGTGGTGGAATCGCTGTTTGAGCTGCCCCAAATACTATCTTTTTTGCTGTATCTTGTACCATCCCATTCAGATTGAATGTTAAGTTCGTCTAACACTAATTGTACTTTCTGCAAATTGCCGTTTAGCACCTTTGGAGCAACATAGAGTGACGAATCTATTGCCATTTCCACATCTTTAAATAGTTTGGTAGCCATTATCTTTTCCGATATTTCACAGAACACAGGGCCTGCCATACCACCTCCCGATGCAGCACCACCCATTTCGGGCGATGTCCTAATGGAGACTATACAGGTATATTGCGGATTATCGGCAGGGAAATATCCACAGAATGAAACCATGTGAGTGGTTCTTCCGCTACCACCATATCCCATTTGAGCTGTTCCTGTTTTACCGGCAGATTTAAAATGTTCAGACCGAGCATCTTTAGCAAGTCCCCGGGAAACAACCTGTTCCAGCATATATTGTACATCCTTCAATGTCTTTTCGCTGCAAATCTGTTCGTTCACCACCTTAACAGGTATTCTCTCTATTACATCTTCACCACGACGCACCTCTTTAACTAAACGCGGTTCAACCATTTTACCATTATTGGCAATAGCATTATACAACGTCAATGTATTAACCACCGGTAGTTGAAGGTTATAACCTGTAGCCATCCAGGGGAGCCTGGTTGCATCCCAATAACCATCTCTCTTAATAACCGGAGCTGCTGTACCAACCAACTGCATTGAAAAGTGGTTACCTATTCCGGTACGAATCACCGCATCTACAAATGCTTCCGGTTTATCAGAATAACCTTTATGTATAAGTTTGGCTATACCTATATTGGACGAATACATCAGTATTTCGGTGGTTGTCAGTGTGTCATATCCGCCTGAACGATAGTTATGGTCACGCATGGGTTGCCTTGCTGAAAAACCGTTGTATATACCTTTATGACAATACACCTTTTCGTCCATCACTATCTTTCCTTCGTCCATACCCACCATCATAGCTACAGTTTTAAAGGTAGAACCCGGTTCAAAATACTCTTTTACAGCGTTATTCTGTATCTCCATAAAACTACCATCATCCAACCTTGTAAGGTTTGCTATAGCCTTAATATCTCCGGTCTGTACCTCCATTACCATAGCCACACCCGACGCTGCATTTCGCTTCTCTATTTCACGTCTTAAAGCACGTTCTGCTATGTCCTGCATCTCAACATTGAGTGTGGTAATTACATCACATCCGTCTATTTGTGGTTTATCAGTAATAATTCTGGGTACACCCTTCACTTTTTCCATATGTCCTATACCGGGTTTGCCACGCAATAGAGAATCGTATGATAGTTCCAAACCATTTTTGGCAGAATCCAGCATCCCATACAGGTCACCTATAGTTCGAGAAGCCAAATTACCATAAGGTTTTTGCCTGCTAACTCTCTCTTCACACGAATAGAACCAATTGTTATACTTTGGTTTCAGCCATTCATTGTCTTTTAGTGCATTGAACTGATTGTATGAAATAGGACGAGCCTTTGGTAATATGGTACAATAGCTTGACCTCTCATTGAATTTTTCTCTATAATGAGCTAAAATCTGCTGTTTTGTATATTGAGGGAAAAGAGCCGCCAATTCATCTACAAACGGTTCCAGGTTATTAAGAAACAGGGTATCTTTTTTCTCCTGATCCTTTTTCTTGTCAACTGCATCTTTTTCGTAACTCTTAAAGTCAAAATGTATCATATATTGTGGAATACTGCTTGAAAGCAATAATCCTTCATCGCTAAGAATATTACCACGACGGGCAGGAATCTTCACATCCCAATCAACAGAATAGTCTGACACCTCCTGCCAGTAAGAACGCTCCACAAACATTGTTGTAGCCATCTTACCAATGATAGCTACAGAACAGAATACAGCTATAGCAAAAAACACCAAGCTGTAAGCCAATTTAAGTTTTTGTCGTTCGGTTCTCTTTTTAGCCATACATACAACTATTCAGGTAATACAAAAGGAGGTTCTGAATTTATCTCTAGTCCTAATTCACCTGCATTTATAATATCTTCCACATAAGAAGGTTTACTTTTTGCCGATAAATCACTTGTTGTATTCAGTGCTCTATATCGTATCTGTACAAGTTCCTTCTTCAATCGTTCTATCTCTACAAGATCATTCTGAGTTGAAAAACCATAGCCTATGTAAAAGAAGAATATTAGAACTACAACTATTATAAAAGCCCAGTTGTGTTCTATCCACGTAGCCATCTTATTACCCAAATCTACGCGTTTGAATATGCTCTTTTTCCTCTTTTCCATCTGCTTTATATCTTTTCAGCGACACGAAGTTTTGCACTTCGCGAACGCGGATTACGATTCTGTTCATCCATATCAGGAACTATAGGTTTAAGCACCTTTTTGAACGGAACATTTCTATTACCGTAAAAATCAGTCTCTACATTTCCCTCCAAGTTCCCACTCTTCATAAGATTCTTTACCATTCTATCTTCTATCGAATGATAAGTGATAATTACCAATTTTCCGCCCGGTTTTAACAATTTTAAGGTAGAAAGCAGCATCTCTTTCAATGCATCGACTTCATGATTCACCTCCATTCGCAAAGCTTGAAACACCTTTGCCATCTCTTTCTTTTCACGTTCTCTACCCACACAAGAACGGACTATATCGACCAATTGACCGGTAGTACTCAAATAATCATTCTCACGCTTACGAACTATTGCCGACGCCAACTGATGCCCGTTTTTCAATTCGCCATACAGATAAAAGAGCGATGCCAACTTTTCTTCATCATAGCTATTCAGCAGTTCTGCTGCAGTCATTCCTTTAGCCTGATTCATACGCATATCGAGTGGCGCATCAAAACGGAATGAAAATCCTCTGCTTTCATCATCAAAATGATGCCATGAAACGCCCAAATCGGCCAATATTCCATCTACTTCTTCATGTCCATAATAGCGCATAAAGTTACGCATGTATCTAAAGTTGCTGTAAACAAAGGTAAAACGATCATCGTCAACAATATTATTCATTGCATCGGCATCCTGGTCAAAGCCATACAACAGACCATCTTTTTCCAAACGCGACAGAATTTCTCTACTATGACCACCGCCACCGAATGTAGCATCTACATAGACTCCATTCGGATTTACAACAAGTTCATCTATACTCTTTGTAAGAAGAACCGGTACATGATATGTTTGAGTAGTATCCACCTATTCACTCTTCATAAAGTTCATCAATTCCTTAGCAAACTCCTGTTCAGATATAAAACCTTCATTATTATCTGCAACGGCATTAGCATCCCACAGTTCTATAACCTGCTGCATTCCCACAAAAACAACATCCTGTTTTATCCCAACTTTTTCCAACTGTTGCTTTGATATTAAGATTCTGCCACTGCTATCTATCTGCACCTCTTGTGCTTCCGATAGCAACTGTCTGTAAACCATCTGCTGCCTGACATCAAATCTATTCAGGCGTTGACGAACGCGCTCCACTTCGGCCCTCCATTCCGACATAGGATATATAACCAGGCAATTTTCAAAATAGTCTTTCCTTATAACCAACGATTCTTCGGCCGCCGCAATCACCGTTTTGCGGAAGCTGGAAGGCAGAAACACTCTGTTTTTGGCATCTATTTTTGCCGAAAATCGTCCTATGAAATTCATTTTTAACTATAAGCTTATATTTCGTTTTCAAAGTTATGAACTTTTACACCACTTTACCCCACTTTGCCCCACAAAAACACAAAAAAGTTATCAACAGCTTGTTAATAACTATAACTTACTGTTGATAACTATGTTATGTCGCTTACGTTAAAGTAAACTCGTTTTTATAACTTACTTATTCTCTGCCAATATTTCGTTTGCACGTTGCAGAGCTCCATTTATATGTGCGCAGATATTGACATTCCCCAATTCTTTGTCCAATCCTGCATTTTTCAGTACATCCAAAACCTTATCATTGACACCTGACAATACTACCTGAATGCCTTTCTGTTTACAGGACTTACAGAGATTAGACAAGTTATGCACACCTGTTGAATCAATAAACGGCACTTTACGCATTCTGATTATACGTACCTTTGGAGTATTCTCAACGTCACGCATCACCTCTTCAAACCTATTAGCAATACCAAAGAAGTAAGGACCATTGATTTCATAAACTTCCGCACCCTGAGGGATAATAAGGTGTTCTGCATTGTTCTGAAAATCAGTACCTTCATTCGGGTCGATTTCATCATTTATCATAGATACATTTGTTGTCTCTGCCATTCGGCGCATACAGAGTAGGCATGCTATAAGTACACCCACTTCTATAGCCACTGTTAAATCGAAAATAACAGTCAGGAAGAAAGTTACCAACAAAACAGTAATATCCGATTTTGGATTCTTCAGAATAGCCTTAAAGCTACGCCATTCGCTCATATTGTATGACACAACCACTAAAACACCGGCTAAACAGGACATTGGAATATACTTGACGTATGGCATAAGGAAAAGATATATCAATGCAAGTACTACTGCGTGTATAACACCTGCAACCGGAGTACGTCCACCATTATTTATATTGGTCATTGTGCGTGCTATAGCGCCTGTTGCAGGAATACCACCTATCATTGGTACCACCATATTGGCTATACCTTGACCTATCAATTCCTGATTACTGTTATGTTTATCACCTATCACACCATCAGCAACAGCCGCTGATAATAAAGATTCTATAGCTCCCAGCATTGCTATAACCAACGCTGGTGAAGCCAGATTACGAATACTGCTCCATGTAATTTCAGGAACTTCTGCAGATGGTAGTGCAGCATTAATAGTAAAGCGGTCACCAATTGTTTCAACACCTGTTATACCAAGATGCTTAAGCAACAACGCAAGTAGAGTCATCAAAATAATAGCCACAAGTGAGCCCGGCAGTTTCTTATTTATTTTTGGTGTAAATACAATTATAAGGATACTGCATACACCTATTAACAATGACCACCAGTTTATAGTATGGATATTCTGAAAATAGACACCCCACTTACCTATAAAATCGGCAGGTACAGATGCTATCTGTAATCCAAACAGATCCTTTATCTGTGTGGCAAAGATAGTAAGAGCAATACCACTGGTAAAGCCCACTATAATTGGATAGGGGATATACTTGATTATTGTTCCCAATCGTAACACGCCCATAAGTATCAGGAATGCTCCAGCCATAAATGTTGCCACATAAAGACCATTCATTCCATAGTCTTGAATTATACCATAGACTATAACAATAAATGCTCCTGTAGGGCCACCAATCTGAACCTTGCTGCCTCCAAAGAATGAGATTAGGAAACCTGCTACTATTGCGGTCAGGATACCGGCTTCGGGCGTTGCTCCGGAAGCAATACCAAATGCAATTGCAAGTGGCAATGCCACTATACCTACAATAATTCCCGCTAAAAGATCTGATACAAATGTTGACTTGTTGTAACCCTTAAAACAACTGAATAATTTGGGTTCAAAACCTTGTAATTTCATATTTTCAATTTTGAGACCGCAAAATTACAAAAAGCTGAGCTAAGCACAAAACAAGCCAGATTATTTTTTAGGAAAACCTATAAAGCTATTACAATATAGTACATCATAATGCCGGAACAGATAAGTTTCATACCTGTGCCTACTAAAAAACCTAAAAATGCGCCAAAAGCAGCCTTTAGAGAATCGGAAGTAGATTTGTTTTCCACCAACAGTTCTGCTAAAAAAGCACCTAACAAACTGCCGGATAACATTCCTATAGGAGTAAAAAATATACCCGCAAACATACCTATCAATGCTCCTACGCTTGCCGATTTACTACCACCTGTCATAGTAGTAAGTTTAGCCGGAACAACATAATCCAGCACTGTAACAACCACTGTCACTATTAACCATACAATCAAAGCCGTTGTAGATATTTCGTTCAAAGGGTCATTCTTTGCCATATAAGCAAACAAAATACCAATCCAACTAATAGGAGGACCCGGCAAACCGGGAGCAATACTACCTATTATTCCAATAACACCGGCTATAATAGCCAAAACAACTAATGCTTCCATAATATTCCAATTAAACTCTCTTTTTATTGTTTTTGAAGTAAACTTCGTATTTTTGCAGTGCGAAGTTAAGAAAAAGAGCTAAAACATCAATATAAATATGCTGCAAATACAAGATGTAATACTATCATTGGATATCATAACAAAAGAGTTTTGTTGTAATCTAAAGAAGTGCAAGGGTGCATGTTGCATAGAAGGCGATGCCGGTGCGCCTGTCACTGAAGAAGAGATAGCAACAATTGAAGAAATATTGCCAATTATATGGGAGGATCTGTCAGAAGAGGCTAAAACCGCAATCAAAGAGAAAGGGATTGCCTACCCCGACCCTGAAGGCGAACTTGTTACACAAATAGTAAATGGCAAGGATTGTGTCTTTACCTGCTATAGCGAAGATGGTTGCTGCTATTGTGCCATAGAAAAAGCCTACAGAGAGGGCAGATGTAGTTTCTTAAAACCAATATCGTGCCACCTGTACCCCATAAGAGTAAAGAAGTTAGGCGATTATTACGGACTGAACTACAACCGTTGGGACATATGCAGCAGCGCCCTCATTAAAGGACATAGAGAACATATACCTCTTTATAAAGCGCTAAAAGAGCCATTGATACGTCGTTTTGGAGAAGAGTGGTATAAAGAGTTGGAATTGACTGTAGAAGAGATGAAAAAACAGAACATCATATAAAAAAATACAACCATCTAATTATAAATAGGTATAGGCGTTCAAACTATACCTATTTTTAGTTATTTATCAATCCTCTTGGCAGCTATACCTTTGCAGCGTAAAATCAAAACAAGAGGATAAATGAACAGAATCAAGACAACAGTGGTTGCAATTTTTACCACATTAGCAACGTTCGCTCAGAACAGTATTACAGTAGATGCATCGCTAACCCACGATGTTTTAGGCAATGTATCGGGAGGAATCAAACAGGGTGTATCAGTTTTGGATTACGGAACATTAGGTCTCAGTTTCAACACAGAAGATATGGATTTGTGGAACGGTGGTGAACTATACATAAACACAGCATTCACAGCCGGTGGCAACCCATCTGCGAATCTTATTGGAGACCTGCAAATTGTTGATAATATTGAGGCAGGCAACCATTTTTATATGCAGGAATTATGGTACAAACAGAACATTACAGATAACATAAGCATTACATTCGGTCTGCAAGACTACAATTCAGAGTTTATGACCCGCGAAGAGAGCGGCCTTTACATTAACAGCACATTCGGCACAAACAATGTCATTGCAGGCAATGTTGCTCCCCCCATTTTTCCACTATCAGCATTAGGATTACAAATAAATTTCAATGTTTCGGAGAGCTTTTCAATGCGAGTTGCTGCATTTGACGGTCAGACATATGACTTTTCAGAATCCAACCCATTTAATCTAAAATGGAGTCTTTCAGCCGAAGAGGGTTTTTTAACAAGTGCAGAGATGATACTTGACAATAATGCCGGTACATATAAATTAGGTGGCTACCTGCACACAGCTTTAGAGAAATATGGCGTATATTTGTTGGGCGAAAAGCGATTGAGCAATATCGGTCTGTTTGGACAGGTAGCTTGGGCTCCCAAAAGTGACAATGATATATACAGCCAGATTGACGCCGGCATCAATTTATATCATCTCTTTTTTGATGATAGAGAGGATGCATTAGGTTTGGCCTTTACAAGCAATCTGCTAAAGGATATGGTCAACAGCCACGAAACAGTGATAGAACTTACCTATAAACTCCCCGTTTATGGAAATTTCTACGTACAGCCTGATTTCCAGTATGTAATTAATCCATCGGGAACAGGAGTAAAGTTAGACGATGCATTTGTGGCAATGGTAAGATTTGGTTTTGAATTATAAAAGAACAATATATGGTACTTTCAGAGATAAAAAACAACGAAGAGTGTCTGATCGTAAAGATAAACGGACAAGGTGATTTTCACAATAAGGTGATGAGCCTTGGATTCGTTCCGGGAGAGATTGTAAGAGTAGTAAAAAATGCGCCTCTCTGTGATCCTATTGAGTACGTGGTTATGAACAGCCACGTATCTCTGCGTAGAGACGAATCGGAAAAGATAGAAGTTGTTCCATCTAACGATAAGGCAGCAATGGAAAAACTTGCCAGCAAATATCCATACTATGGAACAATCAGTGACAGTCTTTCAGTGGAGAGAAATCCTGATGAAAAGGAGATAACTGTTGCATTGGTAGGTAATCCAAACTGTGGAAAGACATCACTATTCAACCATGCAACCGGCATGAAGGAGAAGGTGGGCAACTACAGTGGCGTGACAGTATCGGCCAAAACCGGAACATTCAAGCACAAAGGATATTTAATCAAGATGGTTGATCTTCCCGGTACATATTCGGTAGCGGAAAATTCACCCGAAGAACAGTACGTGCGTGACTATCTTCTGGAGATTCGTCCGGATGTAGTTTTGAATGTGGTTGATTCTACGAATCTGGAACGCAACCTATTCCTAACCACACAGGTGATGGATATGAAGCTCCACATAGTGATGGCACTCAATATGTATGACGAACTGCAGAGTTCAGGTACACATATTGATGTAGCTGAACTGGAAAGACAATTGGGTGTAGAGTGTACTACAACAGTTGCAAAGAGCGGAGATGGCATAATATCACTTTTAGACAGTATTGTGGCTGCATTCAAAAGCAAAGAACACACAGTGCTTAGAGTAAATTACGGTGAAAAGGTGGAAAATGCCATACTACAAGTTCGTAAGGAGTTAGAGGGTTACAAAGATATATCCAACCACCCTATACGATTCCTTGCCGTAAAACTTCTGGAAAACGAACCTGCCACCATTAACCACCTGTCATCGCATACCGACAACTTTGAACAGATAAAAAAGGTAGCAGACCTGCAGCGCTCCATTATTGAGAAAGAGTATAATGAAGACTTTGCAAGCGTTATAACAAATTCAAAGTTTGCATTCATTCGCGGTGTTATAGACAAGGTAATTTCCCAAACTGTAAAAAAGGATAATGAAAAGGCTTATCTTATAGACAAAGTGCTAACTCACAAATGGTTAGGCTACCCAATTCTGATACTTTTTCTTTGGATAATGTTTCAAACCACATTCACATTGGGCGCATATCCTCAAGACTGGATTGATGCGGGTGTAAGCTGGTTTGGCAGTCAGGTCGCTACATGGATGGGCGATGGTATATTGACCAGTTTATTGGTAGATGGTATTATAGCAGGTGTAGGCGGAGTTTTGGTATTCCTACCGAACATTATAATACTATTCCTCTTTATATCGCTTTTTGAAGATACAGGTTACATGGCACGAGCTGCATTTATGATGGATAAACTGATGCACAAGATTGGTCTGCACGGAAAATCGTTTATCCCAATGCTTACCGGATTCGGATGCAGCGTTCCTGCGGTAATGGCCACTCGTACATTGGAAAAGCCAAAAGACAGGCTGGCTACCATGATGGCAATACCATTTGTATCATGTTCGGCACGTCTGCCGGTATATCTGCTCTTTGTTGCAGCATTCTTCCAGAAGAATCAGGGTTTGATTATTCTCTCTATATACCTTATTGGTATATTGATATCCATTCTTACAGCATTACTGCTTAAGAATACCAAGTTCAAGGGAGAATCGGAACAGTTTGTAATGGAACTGCCACCTTACAGAGTGCCATCTACACGCAATGTTCTGGTACACATGTGGGATAAATCGGTTCAGTACCTAAAAAAGATGGGTTCTGTCATTCTGGTAGCATCAATTATAATATGGTTACTCAACTACTTCCCCACAACCAACAGCAAAATGGAAGCCATAGACAAGCAGATAGCACAGACCGAACAATCTGTAAGTATAGACCAAGAGAGCAAGCAGGCTATTATAGCACAACTTGAAATAGATAAAGCTGCCGCACAAAGCGAATATTCATACATAGGTCGCATAGGAAAATTCATAGCTCCTGTGGTACAGCCATTAGGATTTGACTGGCAAATGGGTGTAAGTCTTCTTACCGGACTTGCTGCAAAGGAGATAATTGTATCATCAATGGGTATTCTCTACAATGCAGACACCGAAGCGGACGAAAATTCCGAAAAGCTATCCACTGCTCTGCAAACCCACCTGGGTCCCGATGGAAAACCATTTTTGACACCACTCAAAGCATACGTATATATGATATTCGTATTGCTATGTTTCCCTTGCGTTGCAGCCATATCTGCCATAGCAAAAGAGGCAAGTTGGCGTTGGGCAGGATTTACAATGATATATACCACAAGTATTGCATGGATTATATCATTCCTTGTATATCAGATAGGTTTACTATTCATCTAAAACTGTAAATTCATGAACCATATTATACAAATAGTATTGGTAGCAGCAATATGCATCTGGGCTATATACAGAATTGTAAAAGCCATCTTTTTCAAGAAAGACGATGGATGTGGTTGCGGATGCAGTGGATGTTCAAAAAGTAAAGAGTGCAGTAGTTGCAATAATGAAAGATAAGAATATTTCACTACATTTGCAGTCATGAAAGATAGAGAATTCACTATTAATATGAAGTTGTCGGATTTGCTTATAAACAATCCACAGCTCATATTGATGTTGCCACGTTTTGGCATAGGGTTGGGGTTTGGCGACAAGAGAGTGGTTGATATTTGCAAAAAACATAATGTATCGGCATCACTGTTCATACTTATTTGCAACATCTACACATTTGAAGATTATTCCCCATCAATAGAACAGATACTTGACATAGATGGTAATTCTCTTATTAAATATCTTCAGGCATCTCACAGATACTATTTAGATAAAAGACTTGACCATATAGGCAAACACATTGAGCGCATAGCTGCCCAATGCGGAAACTCAGGTCCGCTTCTTATTAACTTTTTCAGTGATTATAAGAACGAAGTAGCATCACATTTTCTGAAAGAGGAACACCGCACATTCCCCTACATATCGGCGCTGCTGGAGAATAAAAAGCCATCCGACTACTCTATAGACGATTATGTGAAAGAGCACGATAATATAGAGGACAAGCTAAACGATTTAATCAACATCATTGTAAAGTATATACCGGAAGAGATACTTCCCGATGAAAGAATATCTGTCTGGTTTGATTTGGTACAGGTAGCCGCCGATTTGAACAAGCATGCGAAGATAGAGGACACCATATTGGTACCATTTGTCAGAATCATTGAAAACAGAATAAGATGAAAAGGAAGAAGATTATTTTGTTTGAAAGATCTGAAATAATTCGAATGGGGCTTGAAAAACTCTTTTCGCAACACAACAATTGTGTAGAGATAATAAAAACCGTCTATAATAATGAACAGTTGCAAGATGCCATAACAGCCTACAAACCTGATATAATAGTATTAAACCCTGCACATACAGGCAGTTCTACACTATCTATTATAAACAATATTCGCAAACAGGACTACAACATATCTATTATTGCCCTGTTATATAGTTATATAGATAAAGATATTCTAGGCAGTTTCGATGCTACTATAGAGTTATATGATAGTACCATCCATATACTTGAACTGATAGAACAGCTAGATAATAAAACAGGACAGAGTAACAAACAAAGCAATACAGAGGGCGAAGATTTAAGTCCAAGAGAAAATGCCATTGTTACACTGGTTGCCAAAGGACACACCAACAAGGAGATAGCAGATATGCTTAACATATCGGTACACACTGTAACTACACACAGAAAAAATATATCAAAAAAGACCGGAATAAAATCTATATCCGGTCTTACTATGTATGCTATTCTTAATAGACTTATTTAGCATCTACAAATGCATAAGTCTTAATAGTTTTACCAACATTCAGCAAGTGGTCTGCCACACGTTCTGCATTTGATGAAAGCGACAGATATTGAGCACCAACGTATGCAGTACAAACACCTTCACCCAAACGCTTGATATGATTCTCTTCCATGAATTTGGTATAATCATCTATCTTCTCTTCCACTAAGTTAGCTTCACCAAGAGCCTCCAGACTTTCATTTTCGTATGCATCCATAACTCTCAAATTCAATTCATGAATAAGAAGACGCAGCTTCTCAATCTCCTCTTTTGCCCCTTCAGAGAATCCCTCTTGCGTAGATTTCAAACTTGCTGCATACTCTACAATATTTTCTGCATAGTCACCTATACGTTCCAAGTCACGCACTGTACGATATGTTGTAGATAAGTATATATGGTCTTTTTCGCTCAACTGAGGCAGATTAGACAGTTTCACAACATAATCCACTATAGCCCTATTCAAATAGTTCAATTCTCGTTCTGCCACTCTGAATTTTTCCACATTGGTAAAATCCATAGAACAGATAATATCGAGCGACAAATTGAAGTTTCTCATTGCGATATCAGCCATATTACATATTTCGTTCTTTGTCTGCTGTACTGCTACAGGTGGGGTCTTCAACATATTGTCGTCAATAAAATAGAGACGTGGAGCATCAGGATCTTCTTCGGTCTCTTTCTTATCTTTAATAACGTGAGTAGCCAATTTTACCAACTGGTTGGTCAATGGCAACATCACTACTACAGTAAGCACATTAAAGAATGTATGGAACATAGCCAGCTGAGTCTGTGGAACTCCCGGGAATGCCCTTTCAAAGAAGGTACCCAATGTTAAGTTTCCACCAGACAATAGTGACAAAAGCAATCCTACAGTACCTATAAATAGCACACCGCTTATATTGAATGTCAAGTGCATAACTGCAGTTCTCTTGGCATTTATTCCGCTGGTTAAACTTGCCAATATAGCCACAACACAAGAACCAATATTAGAACCCATAGTCAAGAATATACCCTGGTCTAAAGTAACCAATCCGGTAAACACCATAGCTATTGCAATAGATGTCATTACAGAAGAACTCTGAATAATAGCAGTGATTATAGCACCTATAATTACAAGCAGTACGCCATTGTTAATTTGTGCCAGGAACTCCTTTACAGCATCCAAACGGGCAAAATTCTCCATTGAGTTGCTCATCATATCCAAGCCCACAAAAAGCATACCGAAACCGGCTAAAATACCGCCCCATTTTCTCAGTATATCTTTTTTAGAGAACAAAGACATAAATGCGCCTACACCTGCCAATGCAGAAAATAGCACTGTTGTAGAGATAGAATCGCCTCCAAACATACCCAATGCCACAATCTGGGCGGTAACTGTAGTACCAATATTAGCACCATAGATAATGGTTGCTGCCTGTGAAAGCGACATGATACCGGCATTAACAAAGCCTATAACCATTACAGTGGTAGCACCGGAACTCTGAATAGCAGCAGTTCCCACTGTTCCTATACCTACTCCAAGCATCTTACTGCTTGATGCCTTAGAAAAGAGTGATTTAAGTTTGTTACTACTAATTGATTCAAGATTTGTACTCATCATTTCGCAGGCTATCAAAAAGATACCTATACCTGCTATCAGCGTAAGAATGGCTGAGACAATTGCTGTTGTAGTCATCTATTTAAAATTGATATTTTAGGGAGAGCAAAAGTAGTACATACAATAGAATTTTCAAACTTTTTTTTAAGAATGATAACAAATAGAAAGAAAATATTTTCTGAATTATTCTACCTTTGCAATATCCAAGTTAATTCAAGAGAGTAATGAAGAGAGCAGAGGAGATATTGAAAAAAGGCGGGCTTAATATAACTGCAAACA
>CALEFD010000004.1 GCA_937876995.1 uncultured Bacteroidales bacterium
GTTACCTGGAACATCTGTCCTGCACCCTCACAATCGGAAGCTGTTATAAGCGGAGTATGGAAATAGAAGAATCCCTTATCGTGGAAGAATTTATGTATTGCGTATGCCATATTGTGACGAATACGGAACACTGCGCCAAATGTATTGGTACGAAGACGCATGTGAGCATGCTGACGCATATACTCAAAAGACTGTCCTTTCTTCTGCATAGGATAATCGGCAGGACATGGACCTAAAAGTTCTATTTCTGCTGCCTGAACTTCTACAGCCTGACCCGAACCTATACTTTCAACCATAGTACCTTTTACACTTATACAAGCACCGGTTGTTATCTGTTTCATCAGTTCGTCATCGAACTTCTCCAAATCGGCTACAATCTGAACATTCTTTATGGTTGAACCGTCATTCAAAGCAATAAAACTAACTGCCTTACTTCCACGACGAGTACGTACCCATCCTTTAACTAAAACCTCAGCACCAAAATCGGTACGTTTCAACAGGTCTATAACTTTTGTTCTTTTTAAGCTCATTTTAATACCAGATTATTATTCGTATGAACCCATACGCAACATGTTAACTTCTTTTTCTGTCAAGAATCTCCAATCGCCACGGCGCAATCTCTTCTTGGTAAGACCAGCAAACTGAACACGGTCAAGTTTGGTTACACGGTATCCAAGTGCATCGAACATACGTCTTACAACACGATTTCTTCCGGAATGGATTTCTATTCCTACCTGTGACTTATCATCGTTTACGTAGCTCACTTCGTCTGCACGTGCTTCGCCACCTTCACCTATATTTACACCATCAAGCAGTGCCTGCATATCTTCAGAAGATACGTTCTTATCCAAACGAACATGGTAAATCTTCTTCTTCAGGAACTTAGGATGAGTAAGACGAGTTGCCATTTCACCATCGTTGGTAAGAAGCAAAACACCTGTTGTATTGCGGTCCAAACGACCTACAGGATATACTCTCTCCTTACAAGCGCCCTTGATGTAATCCATAACAGTCTTGCGTTCCTGTGGATCGTCAACTGTAGTTACACAATCTTTTGGCTTGTTAAGAAGGATATAGATTTTACGCTCAATGTTTACCAACTGATCGTGGAACAATACATTATCGCCTCTCTTAACCTTTGTACCCAATTCAGTAACTGTCTGACCATTTACCTTCACAACACCTGCCTTGATAAAGTCGTCAGCTTCACGACGTGAACATACACCGGCATTAGCCAAATACTTGTTCAAACGTATATCTTCATTTGGATCGTGGAACACTTCACTGTATTCAATACGTTTTTTGTTGCTTACAGCCTTTTTCTGTACAGGCTTTTTAAATCCGCCGTTGTTATTATAAGGTCTGTTCTGACCATACTGATTCTGTCTGTATCCGCCTTCGTTTACACGTGGACGATATGAACGCTGCTGATATCCGCCTTCATTCTGTTCGCCATTCTGTCCCTGAACGCGTTCGCGATAGAAACGTGGCTGACCTGTGTTCTGGTTGTTATATGGTCTCTGACCACCATAATTATTCTGGCCATAACCTCTGTTCTGATAGCCACCGCCATTATTATACTGCTGACGATCCTGGTTATAACCTCTGTTCTGGTTATAAGATGGTCTCTCCTGATAACGCTGTCCGTACGGTCTGTCTTGTGAACCGTATCTCTGTTCGGTATTACCCTGTACCTGTGAAGCGCGCTCGTATCTGTTGTGTTGTGGTCTGCTGTTGTAATCTACTCTTACAAAACGAGGGCGCACCTCTCTTCTGCCACTTTGATAATCATTGTGGCCTCCATTTTCGAACCTGTTGTAGCGGTTACCATTCTCTTCAGAGCTGTTTTCCGCAAAAAATTTATTTCCGTTTTCTGTATCCATAATTTTTTTCTTTTTTATTCAGCCTCACGGCCTTCGTTGTGGTTAATATTTTGTGTGATTATATTTTTACACACCAAAGTAGTTGCTTGGTGTTATATTTTTCAACTCTTCTTTTACACTGTCTGAAACATTAAGCCCATCTACAAACTCCATAATTGAATCTTTTGTAATAAGGCTGTTTGTTCTGGTTAAAGCCTTCAAAGCCTCGTATGGATGTGGATAACCTTCTCTACGAAGTATTGTCTGAATAGCTTCTGCTACCACACTCCAGCAACCATCCAAATCGGCTGCTATCTTGTTTTCGTTGATGAGCAATTTACCCAATCCCTTAACAGAACTTGCTATAGCAATCATCTGATGTCCAAAAGGAACACCTACATTTCTTAACACTGTAGAGTCTGTTAAGTCACGCTGCAATCTGGAGATAGGCAATTTTGCAGAAAGATGCTCCAGTATAGCGTTTGCAATACCAAGATTACCCTCAGCATTCTCAAAGTCAATAGGATTTACCTTGTGTGGCATAGCACTTGAACCAACTTCGCCGGCTTTAATCTTCTGCTTGAAGTACTCCATAGAGATATACTGCCAGAAGTCTCTGTTCATATCAATCTGAATTGTGTTCAGACGCTTCATTGCATCGAATAGTGCAGCTAAATTGTCATAGTTACTAATCTGAGTAGTATATTCTTCGCGAACTACGCCTAATTTCTCTTTCAGGAATTTTGCACCAAAGGCTTTCCAGTCTATACCCGGATATGCAACATTATGAGCATTGAAATTACCTGTTGCTCCGCCAAACTTTGCAGAAACAGGAACTGCTTTCAACTGTTCCAACTGTGCTTCAAGTCTGTAAACAAACACCTGAATCTCTTTACCCAAACGTGTAGGTGAAGCAGGCTGTCCATGTGTTCTTGCCAACATTGGGATATCTGCCCACTGCTCTGCATAGTCACGTAACACAGAAATCAGGTTTTCAAGAGCCGGATAATAGACATCCTCCATTGCCTCTTTAATTGAAAGAGGAACAGATGTATTGTTTATATCCTGTGATGTAAGACCAAAATGGATAAACTCCTTGTAGTCTATCAACTCAGGAATTTTGTCAAATTGTTCTTTCAAGAAATATTCTACAGCTTTAACGTCGTGATTTGTTACGCTTTCTATCTCTTTGATATGAGCAGCATCTTGCTCTGTAAAATTCTGCCAAATACTTCTCAATGAGAGATAAGCCGAGCTATCGACACCCTTTAATTGAGGAAGGGGTAGCTCACACAATGAAATAAAATACTCAATCTCTACTCTTACTCGGTATCTTATAAGAGCAAATTCTGAAAAATAATCTGCAAGTTGGTGTGTCTTGCTACGATATCTTCCATCTATAGGAGATATCGATGTTAATTCGTTCATACTCACGTGATTTTTTCTAAATGTTGTCTTTCGTTATTATCTACTTCTCAGTAGCGGTGCAAATTTAATAAATATTGCATTAAGATACATCAGGATTGGCATTTTTTTACAACTATCTTTACAAAAAAAGAGAGTCTGTCATTCAACAAACTCTCTCTTTGTGGGCGTTGACGGATTCGAACCGCCGACCCTCTGCTTGTAAGGCAGATGCT
>CALEFD010000005.1 GCA_937876995.1 uncultured Bacteroidales bacterium
TATCCACCAAAGTAGTCTTTCCGTGGTCAACGTGTGCAATAATTGCAATGTTTCTTATATTCATCTTATACTAATTTCCAACTTCGGGGTGCAAAGTTACACGAAAAATTCAAGAAATTCATTGCATATTCAAAAAGAAGAGATAACTTTGCGCCCGCTAAACGAAATTTTCATTAAAAAACTGTAGAAAATGTATTTAGACAAAGAGAAAAAACAAGAAATCTTTGGACAATACGGAAAGTCTAACACGGATACTGGCTCACCAGAAGCTCAGATAGCCCTGTTCTCATACCGTATTTCCCATTTGACGGAGCATCTTAAACAGCACCGTAAGGATTATAGCACAGAGAAAGCACTTACACAGCTTGTTGGTAAGCGTCGCGCACTCCTTAACTATCTTAAGGATCGTGATATTGAACGTTACCGCGCTATCATTAAGGCTTTAGGTCTTCGTAAGTAAGACTCTCTTGAGGAAAAAGTGTGGAGCCAACCAAAGTGGATTGGCTCCATTTTTTTTGATATTCCGTCAGTTTACACTAAATTCGCAACATACATAAATAATATATATAAGGAATGGAAAACTTGTATTCAACATTGCCATATAAAGTAGCCGATATTTCATTGGCTGATTTTGGTAGAAAAGAGATTGAGATTGCAGAGAAAGAGATGCCGGGTTTGATGGCTTTGCGTGAGAAATATGCAGAAAGCAAACCTTTGCGCGGTGCCAGAATTATGGGCTCGCTACACATGACCATTCAAACAGCAGTTCTCATAGAGACACTTCACGCTCTGGGTGCAGAAGTTCGTTGGTGTTCGTGCAATATCTATTCTACACAAGATCATGCAGCAGCAGCTATTGCAGCAGCAGGTACAGCAGCTGTCTTTGCATGGAAAGGTGAAACCCTGGCAGAATATTGGTGGTGTACATTGCAGGCACTCAATTTCCCCGAAGGACCTAATATGATAGTAGATGATGGTGGCGATGCTACTTTGATGATACATTTGGGTGTAAAAGGAGAAAAAGATGCTTCTGCTATTGAATACAATGCTACATCAGGCGATGAACAGGAACTGCTCTCCATACTTAAAAAGGTAGCTGTAGAGAAAGGTAACGGTTATTGGAGCGGTATGGCATCGCAAATAAAAGGTGTCAGCGAAGAGACCACTACCGGAGTACATCGTCTCTATCAGATGCAACAGCGTGGTGAACTGCTCTTCCCTGCATTCAACGTAAACGATTCTGTAACAAAGAGTAAGTTCGATAATCTGTATGGTTGTCGTGAATCGTTGGTAGATGGTATTAAACGTGCTACCGATGTAATGGTGGCAGGAAAAGTGGCAGTTGTTTGTGGCTACGGCGATGTAGGTAAGGGTTGCGCACAGAGCTTGCGATCATACGGAGCAAGAGTCCTGATTACAGAAATAGATCCTATCTGTGCTTTACAGGCAGCTATGGAGGGTTATCAGGTGGTAACAATGGAAGAGGCAGCTCCTATGGGTAACATCTTTGTAACCACCACAGGTAACATAGATGTTATAACTGTAGAACATCTTAAACAGATGCCTGACCAGGCAATAGTATGTAATATAGGTCATTTTGATAGCGAAATACAGGTAGAGGGGCTAAAGAAAATAGAAGGAATAAAAGTTCAGAATATCAAACCTCAGGTAGATAGCTATATCTTCCCCGATGGTCACAGAATAATTCTTCTTGCCGATGGTCGTTTGGTGAATTTAGGTTGTGCCACAGGTCATCCAAGCTTTGTAATGAGCAACAGCTTTACCAATCAGACATTGGCACAGATAGAACTCTTTAACAAAAAGTATGCAACAGGTGTATATTGTTTGCCAAAACATCTGGACGAAGAGGTTGCTCGTCTGCATTTAGAGAAGATAGGTGTGCATCTAACCCGTCTTACACAGGCTCAGGCCGATTATATAGGCGTTTCGGTTGATGGACCATACAAATCGGAAAACTACAGATATTGATATGTCCGTAAAGGGTATAAATACAGTTACAGTATATGGTGCTTCCAGCCCCAACATCGATATAACCTATATTGATGCTGCAAAACGATTGGGAAATATCTTTGCTCAATCGGGGATAAGTGTGGTAACAGGAGCGGGAAGTACCGGACTGATGGCTGCCATAGAAGACGGTGTACTTGAATCGGGAGGTACAGCCATTGGTATAATTCCCGAATTTATGGTACGCGAAGGGTGGATGCATAAATCGCTCACAAAGGTTATCGAAACAGAAGATATGCACAAACGCAAAGAGCTTATGGCGCAGATGGCCGATGCAGTGGTTGCACTGCCCGGCGGACCCGGAACATTCGAAGAACTTATGGAGATAGTAACCTGGAAAATGTTGAATCTGTTTACAAAACCTATAGTAATACTTAACACCAACGGTTATTATAACCCATTAATTATGATGCTTCAGAGTTCGGCAGACAGCGGATTTATGCGGAAAGAGTTTCTTACTGCCTGGGTTGTTGTGGAAACTCCGGAAGATGTTTTGCCTGCTATTGTGTCAAATATAGATTGGAAGCCCGGCGTAGATAAATATCAGAAGACTGAATGAGAACTATAGTACCTATAGAACAGTTGTGTGATGATTGGGTAGTTTTGCTCCTGATTCTATCTTTTGTACTTGTATCTGTTACAATAGGTTCCGATATGCCTCAGGTGCTCAAATCGTTGCGTTCAATGTTTAATTTCAAGAAATCCGACGGTCAATTGGTCTATGCGCCACTTTCGCTCTTCGGACTTGTTCTGGCTTCTATACATATAGCTATATCTGTAGGAACTCTTGTATATATTTTTACCGGTAGCGGATTATTGACATATACAGAAACACCGTTGCAATCGGTACTTTCACAATCTGTGTTGGTGCTTCTTTTTATAGTACTGAAGATAATTCTCTATATATCAGTAAATGGCATAATATGCAGCAAACATTATATCCCATCTCAGCACTTTAGGTGGATTAGTTTTTATATAATGGTGCAGGCCTTAAACGGGGCGGTAGCATTGGTTTTATCTTTGCTGGTGATATACATCCATATACCTGTACAAGTTGCAGTAATAGTTTATATATTACTCGCTATTTTATTGGAAATAGGGATATTATTTAAGCTTTTTTCTGCCTTCTTCAAAAAAAAGTGCTCTGTTTTGGTTTTTTTTATCTACCTTTGTGCCCTCGAAATCGCACCCTGCTTTTTGGTGTGGTTTTTAGTTAAGTAAAAAGTAGGATAAATTTTATTTTTTCGAGCTTTGAAAGTACAAAAAATTCTTATTTCGCAGCCTCAGCCTGCAACCAGTAAATCTCCTTACTTTGATTTGGTTGAGAAGTATGGAGTTGAGTTAGACTTCAAACCATTTATCCGCGTTGAAAGTCTTACAGCCAAGGAATTCAGACAACAGAAAGTCTCAATCCTTGACCATACAGCTATAGTATTTACTTCTCGTCATGCTGTGGACCATTTCTTTAATCTTTGTAAAGAACTGCGTGTTGCTATTCCCGATGATATGAAATATTTCTGTATCACCGAGACAGTTGCATTGTATATTCAGAAGTACGTACAATATAGAAAAAGAAAGGTGTTCTTTGGAACAACAGGTAAAGTGGATGGTCTTATGACTTCTATATTGAAACATAAGAACGAAACATACTTTATACCGGTTTCAAATGTTCATACAGGCGATTTAACAGCCCTGCTTGATGCAGCTAAAATTAAACATTCAGAAGCTGTAATGTATCGTACTGTAAGCAATGAGATTACTCCTGAAGAGTTGAAGTCATACGATATGATGGTATTCTTTAGTCCGGCAGGAATAGAATCACTCAAGGCAAACGATCCGAATTTTGAGCAAGGCGATATAGTATTTGGCTGTTTTGGCGCACCTACAGTAAAGGCCATTCGCGATGCAGGCTTTAGATTGGATATTGAAGCACCTGTAGAGGGTGTAACTTCTATGCCGGCAGCTATCAGTCTTTATTTGTCAAAGAATAACGATTAAACAAAAAAGCGTATATTTGAGCCTTAGAAAACATAGCTGTTAAATGCAGCCTGTTTTTTAAGGCTTGTTTTTTATATAAAATGTCAGAAAATTTCTTCTTTCCAAAAACAGAAAAACTCTGTAGTGACAAGCTTATTGACAAGCTTTTTACAGATGGTAACAGAGAGATAGGTTCTTTCCCTGTTCGTTTGGTGTATCTACAGGTTCCTGCAGAAGAGATTTCCGGTATAAATCTGTTGGTCTCTGTTTCTAAACGACATTTCAAGAGAGCTGTCAAAAGAAATAGAGTAAAACGTCAATTGCGTGAATATTATAGACTTAATAGTCAAAAATTGAAGAGTGTATTGGCTGCCGATAATCAAGGCTTGTTGTTGGCGTTAATATACACTGACGGTAAATTGTGGTCAACAGAGAAACTTAACAAACGTCTTGATTCAGCGTTTGAAAAATTGCTTTCTGCTATAGGCGGTAAATCTGAACAGTGAAAATTCTCTTTCGTTGAATCTGTAAATAAATATTATCTATATGTTTAAGGCAATAATGCGTTTTCTATCATACCTGCTCATACTGCCTATAAAGTTTTATAGGCTCTGCATATCGCCATTGTTGCCGCCATCTTGTAGATTTACCCCCACTTGTTCACAATATGCCATAGAAGCAATATCAAAATATGGTCCTTTTAAGGGTATGTTTCTTGCAGTAAAAAGATTGTTAAGGTGCCGTCCGGGTGGAGGTTCCGGATATGATCCCGTTCCATGAAAATATGTAAAATGAGAATAGTCGATATACATACTCATAACGTTAATGCAGAAAACGCTTTGATTTCTGTTGCCCCCGATAAGCTTCCTCTACACTCAACAAACTGCTATTCTGTGGGTTTGCATCCATGGGATACCGTTTCGGTGACAGATTCAGATTTAGAGGCATTGAAAACAGCTGCTTTGCAAAACAATGTTTATGCTATTGGTGAATGTGGAATAGATAAATTACGTGGCGCCTCTATAGAAATTCAAAAGAAGATTTTTGAGTATCACATTCAGTTAAGTGAAGATTTATGCAAGCCGCTAATCATTCATCAGGTAAAATCTTTGGATGAAATATTTTTTTATAGAAAGAAGTATTCACCATCGCAAAGATGGCTTATTCATGGTTTCAGAGGGAATCTTTTAACAGCCAAACAGCTCTTAAGGTCAGAAATTGAGTTCTCTTTTGGTAATAAATTTGTGCCGGAAATATTGCAAATAATGCCGATGAAATCGCTGTTTTTGGAATCGGACGATTCTTCATGTTTCTCCGCTTTGCTTTGTAAGGTAGCAAAAATATTGAACAAATCGGAACAAGAACTTGAACAGCTGTTGGTTGAAAATAATCACTCTTTTTTGAATGTATAAACGGTTGCAATACACAAATTAGATGCTGCCCGATTTGCACTTAACCGTTTTGATTTGTACTTTTGCTGCCCATTATTATGAATAATAACCAAAAATAGTAATATATGACAAATTTTGTAGAAGAACTCCAGTGGCGTGGTATGATACACCAGATGATGCCCGGAACAGATGAACTCCTATCAAAAGAGCAGGTAACAGCGTATGTAGGTTTTGATCCTACTGCCGATTCTCTGCATATTGGTCACTTGTGCAGTATTATGATTTTGCGCCATTTTCAGCGCTGCGGTCATAAGCCGCTTGCATTGGTTGGAGGTGCAACAGGTATGATAGGCGATCCAAGTGGCAAATCACAAGAGCGTAACCTTTTGAATGAACAGACACTTAAGCACAATGTAGATTGTATTAGAAAACAGTTGTCAAAGTTCCTTGATTTTGACAGTGATGCTCCAAATAAGGCAGAGTTGGTTAACAACTACGATTGGATGAAAGATATTACATTCCTTGATTTCTCTCGCGATATCGGTAAGCACATTACAGTTAACTATATGATGGCTAAAGAGTCTGTAAAAAAACGTCTCAATGGCGAAGCTCGCGATGGACTTTCATTTACAGAGTTTACTTATCAGCTGCTTCAGGGTTACGATTTCTTGTACCTGAACAAGAACAAGAATTGTAAACTACAGATGGGTGGTGCCGATCAGTGGGGAAATATCACAACCGGTTCAGAACTTATTCGCAGAATTACCGGTGCTGAATGTTTTGCATTGACCTGTCCGCTGATTACAAAGTCTGACGGAACAAAATTTGGCAAAACAGAAGGCGGAAATATATGGTTGAATCCGGAATATACATCGCCATATAAGTTCTATCAATTCTGGCTGAACGTAAGCGACGATGATGCTAAGAGATATATAAAAATATTTACAAATATAGAACGAGAAGAGTGTGAAGCTCTTATTGCGGAACACGATGCAGCTCCTCATTTGAGACTCTTACAGAAACGTCTTGCAAAAGATGTAACCTGCATGGTGCATAGCGAAGAAGATTATAAGGCTTCTGCAGAGGCTTCCAGCATATTATTTGGTGGTGGTTCGTCGGACGAACTCAAGCAGATAAACGAAGATATGCTTCTGTCTGTTTTTGAAGGTGTACCTCAGTTTAGATTCAAAAGAGAGCTTCTTTCTCAGAATATTAAGGCTTCCGATTTCTTGACAGATAATTGCCCTGTATTCTTCTCAAAGAGCGAAGCAAGAAAGATGATGCAAGGTGGCGGTGTTTCCATTAACAAAGAGAAGACATACGATCATTCTCGTCCATTTACCGAAGCAGATTTGGTTGATGACAGATATATAGTATTGCAAAGAGGAAAAAAGAACTACTATTTACTTGTAGCTGAATAAAAATATTCCTACCTTTGCAGTCGAATCCCGAAAGGGATGAATGATTGTCGTATGGTGTAATGGTAGCACAACAGGTTTTGGTTCTGTTTGTCGAGGTTCGAATCCTCGTACGACAACCTAGAAGAGTTCAATAAAAGTTGAGCTCTTCTTTTTTTGTGGGCTAAAAATACGATTATTTGCAAAATGCCGTTCTAATACCTTCTGGAGCATTTTTGGGAACCAAATCTTAATCTTTTTGAACCAAATCTTAATTGTTTAAAAATGTTAAAATCGTTTTGGGAGCCAAATCTTAATCACTATGAAACTTTTCTTAATCCCTATTTCGCCAATGACGAATAACTTTGCGCTGTAAGTTTTCATGCATATACATATTTGGTTAGTAATTGACTTTCGTGAAGTGCTTGACCATGTCTGCAGATAGATCCGGTTAGAAGTACGAAAAAAAGGAGTGCAAGAGGCACTCTTTTTTTTTGTATGTGATTGAATTTCTCCAATTACAGTCATTAAAGTGTTAAAAATTACTCTGAAAATAGATAAAACACCTCTTTTTATCAAAAAAAACAATGAATTGTCTGTATTAAATGAAAAAAATCGTTAACTTTGACCACTTTCATATATTAGTAATAATAACAAAAAAAGATATAATATGAAGAAACGTTATCTATTCCCCGCAGATTACATGGCAGATCCATCTGTTCATGTGTATAATGACAGAGTGTATATTTATCCATCACATGACTGGGAATGTAACAATGTCAACAACGATAGTGGTGATGAGTACATCATGAAAGATTATCATGTGCTTTCAACCGATGATCCTATGAATGGCGAAGTTATAGACCACGGAAAAGTGCTCGATTTGGAGGATATAGCATGGCATGGTCGCCAACTTTGGGATTGTGACGTTGCAGAAAAAGATGGTAAATACTACATGTACTTCCCAATGAAGGATTGTAACGAAGTATTCCATCACGGAGTTGCTATTGCTGATAATCCTGCAGGTCCGTTTATTCCACAGCCGGAACCAATTCCAGGTAGTTATAGTATTGACAATTGTGTTTTCAAAGACGAAGATGGTAGCTACTATATGTACTTTGGCGGTCTTTGGGGCGGTCAATTACAATCATATCGCGATAACAAACCTGTAGAAGATCCTGCAGTAAATAATACTCCGGACAGTCCAAATCTTCCACACGGAAGCGAACCATCACTACCAAGCCGTATGGTAAGAATGAGCGACGATATGCTTACATTTGCAGAAGAACCAAAACCAATCTACGTGGTTGACGAAAACGGCAATCCATTGGCTGCAGACGATCCACATCGTTTCTTTGAAGCAAGCTGGATGCATAAATACAACGGCAAATACTATTTCTCATATTCTACCGGTGATTCTCACCTTTTGTGCTATGCAACAGGCGATAACCCATACGGTCCATTCACTTATCAGGGTGTTATTATGACTCCTGTTGTAGGTTGGACTACCCACCATTCAATAGTAGAATATAAAGGAAAATGGTATCTTTTCCATCACGACAGTGTGCCTTCAGGTGGTAAGAATCACTTGCGCAGCTTAAAGGTTTGCGAACTTGAATACGATGCTGAGGGACGTATCAAGACTATTGAAGGAATGGATTAATTTAGATAACAGAAACAGATTATTAACCATATCGTATAAAGATTTACCTATAGGACCTAGAAATACTTTCATTGAAACAGATTGGCAATGTTAGCAAGTTCCTTGTAGGAATAATAAATCGGTTGAAACTTATAACAAAGAAGATGTTTAAAAAAGCTAAATAATGAGAATATCAGTCCGGGACTACCTGATATATTATATATATAAGGTGGTTTCGGATGACTAATTGCATATAATAACAACAAATAATTAACTAACTAAATGAAACAAAAAAGTTCTAAAGCGAACCGTTCCCGTTTTCTAGGGATTGTTTGTATGACAGTAGTAGTTCTTTTCGGACTCTCCTCTTGTCGTCCGGATTATGATCTGGATACAACAATGCCGGCAAACTTAGGTTCCAGCATTTACGAATTCCTCAAGGAGGAAGGTTTCGACACTTACGTCAAGTTGATAGAAGACTTGAATTACAAGGATGTCTTAGCTAAGACAGGTAGTAAAACTTTGTTCGTAGCAGACGAAGCTGCAGTACAGCGTTTCTACGAATCCGGTGTTTTCAAAAAAGCAGATGGTAGCAATGTTACCTGCTATGAGGATTTATCATTGGCACAGAAGAAAATGATTCTTTACGGTTCAATGTTGAATAACGTATATCAGGCAGCTGCATTGTCAACAACTGAAGGTCCAACCATTGGTAGAACAATGAGAAGAGAGGCATCAAATAGTATTTATGACACTCTGCCTGTTATTACAGCAGCAGATATGCCTGTTCAGAAGTTGCCGGAAGCAGGTACTGATTATTGGAAGATGTACAGACGCGAAGGTAAATCAATTACCACTTTCGCAGGTGATATGTCTCAAAAACCTATGGTTTTGTTTACTCCAAAATTTATGGAGATGAACAAGATTACCGACGATGATTTTGATTTCTTGTTTAACCAGGGTACATATTCAGAAGATGGTTCAAAACCTGCTCGTCAGCCTAGTGATGTAACAGTTAATGGTGTAAAAATCATAGAACCAAACAGAAGATGCTTCAATGGTTTCGTTCACGTAACAGAAGATGTTATCTACTCATTGCCAAATATGGCCGATTATTTGAATAATTATGAAGGAGTAGAGGTTTACAATGCTTTATTACAGAGATTCAGCGTATTAGAATACGTGGGTGATGCTGTGATGACAAATCTTAGAGATTTAACAGGTATTCAAGATTTGGATTCTGTGTATGAGTATCGTTTCTTCTCAGAACGTAATTATAATTATGGAAGTTCTGTAGAAGATTATTTGACAAACCTTACTTACGATGGTATAAGATATACCGAAAATAAGAAGCTCAAATTTGACCCTGCTTGGAATGCTTATAACATTAAACCTATGGGTTCTATATCTCAAGATGTTGCAATGCAGCAGGATATGGCAGTGATGCTTGTTCCTACTAATGAGGCAATGAAAGAGTGGTGGGACGATCCTAACGGTGGTGGTTACGTAATGAAGCAGAGCTTTGGAAAATTAGGACGCCCTGCAAATTCAATTGAAGAACTTATAGAAGATATGCAAGGTCTTCCTGATGACGTTGTATTGGAACTTCTCATTAACAACCAGTTGAGTTCACTTGTTGGTTCTGTTCCTTCAAAGTTCAGTGTAGTTCTAGACGACGCACGTGACCCTATGGGTATAGAAACAGATGATATTTCAAGTGTTGCAATGTGCTGTAACGGTGCTATTTACTTTACAGATAAGGTATTCAGTCCTGCAGCATATCGTGCAGTATCTTATCCTGCTCTTGTATTGGATAATCTTGAAATCATCAACTGGGCTATTAACGAATTCCATTTCGACGACTATCTAAAGTCAATGTCTGTGACATATAGCTTCTTTATTCCTACAGTACAGGAATCAAACAGACCTGAATTGAATGGCAAATTGATGCATATCAATCCATTGTCTTTTGCTAGAACAACAAAGAACGACTTAGGTGAAGAGATTGGTGAAATAGCTGTTTTCTCATACGATAAGAAATTATCAACTCCTGTAACTGCCGATTTATATCAGTATAATCTTGCAACAGGCGAAATAGGTGAATTGGTTGAAGAAAGAATTATGGACGATGCTGTAGAGAGCATTCTTTCTGATTTGCTTGATTATCATATTGTAATTGGTTCTGTAGAAGAAGCCAGCGAATATGAATACTTCCAAACCAAAGGTCGTGGTACTGTTAAGATTGGTAGAGAAGGTGGAGATGTTAAGCATGTATTTGGTGGTTTCGACTTAGATAAAGAGAATCCGCAATCAGCAACCGTTATAGCAAGATACGATATGAAATCTACCAGTGATGGTAATGGTGTTGCTTACATATTGGATCGTCCAGTTCAGACATCAAGAAGAAGTGTTTACGATGTCCTTGCAGACTCAGTCAACTATCCTGAATTTAATGAATTCTATAAGTTGATGCTTGCTGCAACATCTGCAGATGGTAAGGATAGAATGTTTGAAACAGTAATAGACGATTATGCTATAGGTAGTGCTAGAAACATATCTGTATTTAATACATATCATTATACAATCTATGTTCCAACAAATGAATCTATCATTAGAGCAATGAATGAAGGAAGAATTATCTCTCCTGACTCAATTGAAAACTTCAGAAAGAGATACGATGATATGTTGGATGAGGTTGATAGACTGGAAGGTCCGTTCCCAGAACAGGCTGAAGCATTGATGGCTCAATACACTGCCGATATGGCAAAGTATTCAGAAGAGGCAACCGGAGTAGTTGATGCTAAGTATAATCATAACAATCATTGTAATTACCTTGGAGAAAAGATTATGGACTTTGTTAAGTACCACATCCAGGATAATTCATTGTATATTGGTGGTGAATTCAAGATGGATCAAGATGATATTGACGCAGGAAAAACTTCTAAGTCATTTGAAACTGCATTCTTGAATAGGAAGAACAATCAGTTCTTAACATTATCTGTTAATGTTGATAATCAGGGTATTCACATTAAAGATGCCATTAACAAAAATGTTACAGTACAAAAGAAAAATGGTCAGTCAGGTAAAGCATTATATAACATAATGTGTCGTGAATACGTTTATAACGTAGAGCCGGAGAATATTGCATCATTAACTAAGTTGTACACATCTTCTTACGCTGTTATTCATCAGATTGACGAGCCACTTGAGTATTAACTGAAATTCAAATGATAATGATGAAAAAGATATATAACTTCATATATAGAGCAGCATCAGTTTTGGCTTTTGCTACTCTGCCAACATTGGCTTTTGCTCAGAAAGCAGGCGACGTCATTAGTGGTATCGTTGAAGATAGCGAAGGTCCTGTAATGATGGCGAACGTGGTTGAGATGGATGAAACAGGTCGTATCGTGGCACATGCTGTTACTGATATTAACGGTGAATTTTCATTCCGTCTTGTTAACCCTAAGAATAAACTTACTATTACATACGTAGGTTATGAGACTGTAGAATTACCTTTTGATAAGACTTATTTTAATATTAAAATGAGTGATATAACAGAAATTCAAGAGGTAGTTATTAAGGCTGAAAGATTTGCAGGTGGTTCAGGTTTGGCTATTCCGGAACGCGAAATTTCTGGTGCTGCAGTAACCATTGATATGTCAGAATTTGAAGACTTGGGTATCACTTCTGTTGACCAGGCTATTCAGGGTAGAATTCCGGGTCTTGACATTGTGTTTAACTCTGGTGACCTTGGCGCACGTTCTACAATGATGTTGCGTGGTATATCAACAATGACCGGTGACGCTAACCCACTTATTGTAGTTGATGGTAATATTTGGCAGATTGATGCAAACGTTGCAAATAACTTTGATTATCAGAACAATACTCAGAATACCGAAAAGATGTCAGAGTTGTTGAACATCAACCCTGAAGATATAGCTTCAATCACAGTTCTTAAAGATGCTGCTGCAACAGCTATTTGGGGCGTGCAGGGTTCAAACGGTGTTATTGAAATTAAAACAAAACGTGGTACACGCGGTAAGACAAGATTGCAGTATTCATATCGTCTTAACGGAACATGGCAACCTGAAGGTTACCGTCTGATGACCGGTGATGAATATACAATGTTCTTGAAAGAGGCCTTCTTTAATCCGGAAATGAGTGAAACAGCCGGTGCAAATGCTCCTGAATTGAATTATATTCCTTCATATTCAGAATATGAAATGTACAATAACAATACCGATTGGGTAGATGCAGTAAAACAGTTAGGTTTGCAGCATTCACATAACGTATCAGTATCTGGTGGTGGTGAAAAGGCAAACTTCCGTATCTCTGCAGGTTTTGATACTCAAGAGGGTTCTGTTATTGGTCAGCATCTGAATCGTTTCACTACTCGTGTAGCATTTGACTACTTTATATCAGATCGTATTACAGTTACTACTAACTATAGTATGACTTATACAAAGAACAAGCAGAATTCATCTGCTATCTCAACAGCAATGAGAATGATGCCTAATATGGCTATCTATTACGAAGATGCTCAAGGTAATCCGACAGACGATTTCTACTTTACTTTGCCATCAATAAAGAGTGATGAAATTCCTAATATTACAAACCCTGTAGCAGTGGCTGCATTGGAAAAGAATTACTCAACATCATTAAGTGTAAATCCTGAATTCTCTTTCAAATATAACTTGTTAGGTTTGGAGAACGATTCACACAGATTGACATACGATGGTCGTATTACTTTCCAAGTTCAGAATAGCGGTTCTGAATCTTATTACCCGGCAATTCTTACAGCTGGTGAATGGTCTGGTGAGAATAGTAATAAAATTAATACATCTTCAAACAAGAGTACTAATATTACAACTACTCATACTTTGACATTTGTTCCTTCATTTGAGAACAAGGCTCATTCAGTGATGGCAATGGTAAGATACCAGTTGCAGACTAACAATAACAAGAGCCAGAGTATGGGTATTTACGGTGTGCCTTCAGGTTCTTTCGAATCGGCTGCTCTTGATGGTGTTATCAGTAATTTCTCAACCGGTGCCGGACGTGGCCGTAGCTTAAACGGAACTTTCTCAGGTCACTATGCATATAAAGGTAAATATATTTTTGACTTGACAATACGTGCTGACGGTAGCACAGCTTTTGGTGACAAGCGCCGTTGGGGTGTATTCCCTGCTGTGTCAGGTCGTTGGAATGTTATTGACGAAGAATTTATGCGTGCTCTTCCATGGGTATCAATGTTGTCAGTTCGTCCATCTTGGGGTATCACTGGTCAGGCTCCTGGCGGTTCTGATCTCTATTTTGCAAAATATTCATCAGGTGATGCATACCTTGGTACATCATCTATCTATCCTGCAAATATCAGATTGAGTAACATGCAGTGGTCTGAAACACAATCTTGGAACCTTGGTTTTGATATAGGTGTTTTACGTGATAAATTGAGTTTGAATATTGACCTATACTCTCGTACAACAAAGAAAATGTTGCAGAATGGTTATCAGATTCCTACATCATCAGGTTTCTCAAGCCTTTCAGTAGCTAACGATGGTACAATGAAGAATGAAGGTTGGGAATTGAATTTGAATGCAAACCGTCTTATTCAGGTAGGTGATTTCAGTTTGAATGCAAACCTTGCTTTCTCTGATAACACTAACCAGTTGTTGGAATTGAACCCAACAATTCTTGACAGAATGAATCAGGAATTCGACTACAATAATGGTAAGTATCTTACATACGTTCAGTTGAAGAATGCATTTGGTTCAATCTATGGCTTTAAATACAAAGGCGTTTATCAGTATTCAGATTACTCAGAAGTTGAAGTTCCGGGTGTAAGCGGTCCTAACGCTCCTGTAGTAAGAGATAAGAACGGTGACGTGGTTCTTACCTCAAAAGGTTTGACTAAACCTATGATGTTTGCATACGGTGAATCAGGTGCTGAATACAGATTTGTAGGTGGTGATGCTATATATGAAGATATCAACTACGATGGTAACATCAACGAACTTGATATAGTATATCTTGGTAGTTCACTTCCAAAGATGACCGGTGGTTTCGGTTTCAGAGTTAACTATAAGAGATTCTCATGGAACAATCAGTTCAACTTCCGTTGGGGTAATAAGATTATCAACCAGGGACGTATGAATGCTGAATCTATGTACAAAACAGAAAACTCATCTGCAGCTGTAAACTGGAGATGGCGTGTAGAGGGTGACCAGACAATAATGCCTCGCGCTCTTTACAACTATGGTTATAACTTCTTAGGTAGTGACAGATATGTAGAAAATGGTGGTTTCTTGCGTTGGAACTATACTCAGTTCTCATATACTCTGAATCCTACATTTGTTAAGACACTTGGTGTTCAGAATATCAGTTTGAGCTGTAACTTAAACAACGTATTGGTATTTACCAAATATACCGGTTTAGATCCTGAAGTTGGTGTAGGTGGTGCAGGTAGTATGGCTACCGATGGTGCACAGACTCCACGTTCTAAGCAGTTTACAGCTAGTTTAAATGTAACATTCTAATTAATTCAGTACGCAATTATGAAGAAGATAAAATCATTAGTTTATACAGCTTTGATGACATTGACATTGTCACTTAGCTCTTGTGCCGATTGGTTGACCTTATTGCCACTGAATGACGTGGTGTTGGAGAACTATTGGACAGAAAAGGCAGACGTTGAGAGCGTGCTTTTAGGTGCGTATGCTCAGTTAGAAAGTAGTGCGTGTATAGAACGTATGTCTATTTGGGGCGAAATGCGTTCAGATAATATAGTTGCAGGAAATAATGCTTCAACTGATATTCTTAATATTACAAAAGAGAATATCATGCAGACAAACTCTTATATGTCTTGGGCATGTTTCTATGATGTAATTAACAGAGCAAATACAGTGTTGGAGTTTGCACCATTGGTTGCAGAAAAAGATCCAAACTACAGAGTTTCTGAACTTTATGCAAATATTGCAGAAGCAAAGGCAATTCGTGCTCTCTCTTATTTCTATCTGATTCGTGCATATAAAGATGTTCCTTATGTTACTATTCCTTCTACAGACGATACTAACGAATTTGTAGTTCCTGCAGAAAAGTTCGAAAACATATTGGATAGTCTTATTATAGACTTGGAAGAGGTTAGAATTTATGCTGTTAACAAATACACAAACAAGAAAGCTAATACAGCTCGTTTTACCCGTAACGGTATAGATGCACTGCTTGCAGATTTGTATCTATGGGATGGTGATTGGGATAACTGTATTGCAGCTGTTGACAGAATTGTAGCAAATAGAGTAGAAGAGTACGAAGAGATATTAGAAAAAGAGCCAAATACTACTTTGGTACTGTTCAACAACGAATATCCTTTGATATCAAATCTATCACCTGGTTCAGGAAACTTGGGTAATGCATACAATGAAATTTTTGGTCAGGGTAACTCTTTTGAAACCCTATTTGAATTGGCTTTTGAAGGTGGTTCAGGATCAGTAGAGAATACATTTATAAGAAACTATTATGCAGATAGAAGACAGAGTTCTACCAGCATTGGTTCTTTGAAAGTAGAGGCTCGCGTAGCATCAAACATAGGTACTGCATCAAACGTTGTTTATAAATCTGCATACGATGGTAGAGTTTATGAATCAATGGATAAGGATGGTGCTGACAAGGGTATTACAAAGTATGTATATTCAGATGTATCATATAGCATAGATAATGCAGGTACACTAAAGAGTGGAGCAGTTAATCGTACAGCTCGTGGCGAAAATTCAGCGTCTTCATGGATTATTTACAGATTAACAGACGCTATGCTTATGAAGGCAGAAGCTTTGGTTCAAAAAGCTGCAGCAATTGATGCTACTGAATCTGAACTTACAGATTCACTAAATAATGTTAAGACTGCATATTTGCAAGAAGCATTCGATATTGTTAAGATTATAAACAATAGAGCTAAGGGATACGATGTAAAAGAGGTAGCAGAAGATGCTCTTAAGTTCTCTGCATACTCTTCAAGTACCGGTCTTATGTCTGATTTAGTATTGGAAGAACGTCGTAGAGAATTGATGTATGAAGGCAAGCGTTGGTTCGACTTGGTTAGAATGACATTACGTTTGGGAAATACAGAAAAACTTTCTTCATTGGTGTTGGGTAAGCACACTTCAAACACTAGTGCAATCAGTATTCAGTTAAAGGATATGGATGCTATATTCTTCCCAATATTAAAAGATGAACTTAAAATCAATACTCTTTTGAAGCAGAATCCTGCATACGAAGAGGATGAGTTTATTCAGAAGAATTGATTGATTGAACTTTAATTAATGAGAAAAAACAAACGATATGAATAATTATTTCAATTCATTACGCAAAATGATATGGGTGGTGTTACCATTGTGTCTTGCTACATCTTGTACAGATACTTGGGATGCTCACTACTCAACTGATCAGTCTGTTTTGCAGGAAAAGTCGCAAACAATAGCTGATAAGATTGCATCATACGGTGATGAGACCGCTAAGTTCGTACAGACATTAAAGAACACCAAATATGTAAAGGGTAATGATACATTGATGTCTTACTATGACTATTTGTGTACAGATCAGGTATATACCGTATGGGTTCCGTCAGAATCTTCAATTTCAGAAGAAGAGTGGGCTGAATATACAAATCCTAACAAAACATTACAACAGCACAAAGATGTTGGTCAGAAGTTCTTAAAGAATCATATAGCTCGTTATTCATACTCAATTGGTTACGAAGAGTCAAAGATTCGTATGTTGAGTAAAAAACGTTACGATTCTTTAACAGAGGATGGTGCTACATTTGCAGGTGTTTCTTACAAGACAAAGAATATTCCTTGTATAAATGGCCTTATTCACCTTATGGATGGTACTATTACATATAGACCAACTATATACGAATACATTACCGAAGAGGAATCTTATAAAGATAACTTAGGTCAATTCTTCCTTAAGTACACTATTGATGAGATAGATGAAAATCGTAGTATTGTATCCGGTATTGACGAAAATGGTGAACCTATTTATGTTGATTCTGTTACCTACAAATACAGTATCCTTATGAATAAGTTTGGTAATATTAGTGAAGAAGATAGTAACTATGTTGTAATTCTCCCTACTGCCGAAGCATGGAACGAAATGTATGATTCAATAGTGGAGAAGTTTGAATACTCATATTCAAAGTATGAACAGAATTACAATGACTCATTACAGAACTATATTACCAACAATGTTCTTTTGACTGATATGTTCTTTAATATGAACATCAATCGTAAACAGAATGAGGCTACATCTACTCTTTACAATCATTGGGATGAAACTACCGGTTATGAAGTACTTCACAAGTATGCAAATCCTTACGACCAGGATGGTATCTTTAGAGCTAATGTTATAGATACAGTAATATGTAGTAATGGTCTGATTCTTATAACAGATAAATGGTCATTCGATCCTGATTACATATATAACCGTACTATTATATGTGAAACAGAGAATGAAAAGTGTGTTTTAACTCCATCTACTACAAGAAATTCTATCTCCAACTTTGACCGTGATTATGCTATGCGCGATAAGGTGTCAGGTAAAAAAGCTATGAGAATTGATGGCAGTATAGGTTGGAAAGCTACTTATAACGTAAGAGATAACCTGAAAGGCGATTATAAAGTTGGTGTTGTTATTGTTAGCAATAAGAACATACCTGGTATTATGGAAGACCAGCATCTGCCATTCAAGTTCACAGTTACAGGTAATTACCAGAATGTAAAAGATCCTATACTTTCTGCAAAGAACGGACGTCAGACAAATTCGTATTCAAACAATATTGATAATCCTGTAGATACAGTGTGGATTACAAATCCTAAGACTAATGAACCTATCATTATGTCTGTACCATATTGTGACTATGATGTAGCTATGGATAATGCAAGATTATCACTTACAGTAGAGTGTACAGTTACTCAAAAAGAGTTAACTCAGAGCAAGCATTCTACAATGGCTGTGATTGATTGTATTTTGTTAGTGCCGGTTTCGGAAGATAATGAAGAATGAAAAAGTTAACGATTATGAGAATAAATATTAAGAAAGGATTTGTTTCCTTGGGATTGTTAAGCTTGATGCTTTCTTTCTCGCCGGCGACATTCGCTCAGAACAATCAGTCTGACAATACAGTAACTATAACAGGTGTTGTTACTGATGCTGCTCTTGGTACTCCAATGGCGGGTGTTCGTGTACAGGCATACAATGACAGAATGTTGTCTGCAATGACAAAAGAAGATGGTTCTTATACTATCAGAGTTCCAGAATATGTTACATCACTTATCTTCACACTAGAAGGTTGTAATACTTCCGTATGTGCTATCAATGGACGTACAGAAGATGTAGATATGCAGATGTACTCTGACGTATTTTCAAATATCTATACTCCATCTACAACAGCTGTAAAATCTAAGGGTTTTGAGGTAAGCAGTATGAATGCCGATCTTAGTGTAGATAATGGTATTCAGCAAAACTTGATGGGAGATATGCTTGCTACTGTTCGTTCAGGACAGCTTGGTATAGGTAACTCTATGATGATTGATGGTATTGCATCATTGAACATCAACACTCAACCTCTTGTTGTTATAGATGGCGTTATTCAAGATATGGGTTACGATCGTCTTTCTATGCACGATGGTTACTATAATAACCTTCTGGCAAACTATATGGTAGAAGATATTGAAAGTATATCTGTACTGAAGAATGGTTTTGCCATCTATGGTGCAAAAGCAGCAAATGGTGTTATTTTGATTAACACAAAACGTAACAAGAGTATGGCTACCAAGATTGACTTGTCAATAGCCGGTAACTATCAGACTCTGCCTAAGTTCCCTACAATGATGAATGCTTCACAGTATAGGAACTATGTTTCTGAAATGTTGAAATCATCAGGCAGTACCATGGCTGATTTCAAGTTCTTGCAAGACGATCCGGATTACTACTATTACAACATGTACCACAATGATACAGATTGGACTAAGGTTATATACGAAGATGCTTTTGTACAGAACTATAGCTTGAACGTACAAGGTGGTGACGAAATTGCAAACTATAACCTCTCAGTAGGTTATGCTATGGGTGATGCTACTCTTATAGACAATGATTATTCTCGTTTCAATCTTCGTTTGAACTCAGATATCGTTTTGACAGATAAGATGACCATTCGTTTTGATGCATCTTATAGTGATGTAACTCGTGATTTACGCGATGATGGTGCTATTGCAAATGTAGATGATGATATGATAACCGCTCCAGGTTTCTTGTCATTGATTAAATCTCCATTCCTTTCACCTTATGCGTTTACACACGATGGTAACGTGTCAACATATTTGGCACAGGCAGACGACTATCTTGACGAAGTAATTGGTAAAGAGGCTTCTTTGGCTAACCCATTAGCAATATTGGAAAATGGTGAAAGTATTAATAAAAACTACTTTGCTAATCGCGTAATTAATATTGCAGTAACTCCAAAATATCAGATTAACAGATATTTGTCAGTTAATGAGCATTTCAGCTATACACTTATCAACGCAGATGAAAACTATTATTTGCCATTGTCAGGTACACCATCTTTCGATATTGAAAATGTGGGTACTGTAAACAACAGAGTTTCTGCTGCAAACTCAAGACAGGATGGTTTTTCAAGCAATACATACGTTGATTATGCAAGACGTTTTAATGCACACGATGTTGCATTCCAGGCAGGTTTCCGTTATTTGAATAACCATTTGTACCAGAGCGCAATGTTGGGTTATAACTCAGGTAACGATAAAACTCCTAACATGGGTACCGGTCTTCAGTATAAAGAGACAGATGGTCTTGATAATACCGATATATCTCTAACATATTGGGCACAGGGTAATTATAACTTCAGAGAGAAGTATTATTTAAGTGCCGGTTTGGGTATTATGTCATCATCGCGTTTTGGTAGAACAGCAGCTGCAGGTGTTAAAATGTTTGGTGTGCCTTGGGGTTTCTTCCCATCTGTTTCAGCAGCTTGGGTAGCTTCTTCTGAGTCATGGTTTAATGTAGATTTTATCAACTATCTTAAGTTAAACGCTTCATTTGACATTACAGGTAACGATGGTTTTGACGATGCAGTATCTCGTACATACTTCTCACCTACTAAGGTTCTTGGTGTCAGTGGTATGACTATGGCTAATATCGGTAACAATTCTTTGCAATGGGAGACTCTCACAAAGTATGGCGTAGGTTTGGATATGTCTATGTTCAACAACCGATTAGCTTTGTCAGCAAATGCATATAAGAGTGTAACTAACAACCTCCTCTCAAAGAGTTCTTTGTCATTCCTGACAGGTCTTAAAGAGTCTTGGAGTAATGGTGGTGCATTACAGAATATTGGTTTTGATGCAACTGCAAATGTTAGAGTAATAAACACAAAAGATGTAAAATGGGAAGCTGGTTTCGGTATTGGTGCATACAAGAACGAAGTAACAATGTTGCCGGATAATAATAAATCTGTTTCAACAGAAATTTATGGTGCAACCGTTAAGACTGAAGTGGGCCGTCCTGTAGGCGTATTCTATGGATACCAGACTGAAGGTGTTTATTCAACTACCGAAGAGGCAAATCAAGATGGTTTCTACATCAAGGCTGATAACGGTGTTAGAACATACTTCCAGGGTGGTGATGTTAAGTTCGTAGATCAGAACGATGATAAAGAAATTAACTCAAAGGATATGGTTTATTTAGGCGATCCTAACCCTGATTTTTATGGTAGATTGTTTAGTACATTGAACTTTAAGAACTTTACTTTAAGCGCAACACTTGCATATTCTGTTGGTGGAGATATCTACAACTACAACAGAATGTTGCTTGAAAGTGGTTCACGTTTCCACAATCAGACTTTGAATATGACCAACAGATGGACATACGAAGGTCAGGAGACAGATGTTCCAAAGATTGTATATGAAGATCCTATGGGTAATGCTCGTTTCTCAGATCGTTGGATTGAGGATGGTTCATATTTGCGTTTGAAGAATGTTACTTTGAGCTATAAACTCCCTGTATCTAACTCTTATATACAAGGTATTACAGTTTGGGGTGCTGCAAACAATTTGTTTACTTTGACAAACTATTTAGGTGCCGATCCTGAATTCTCTATGAGTACTAATATTCTGACACAAGGAATAGATAGAGGTCTTCTACCACAGAGCCCTAACTTCTCATTAGGTGTCAAGATTAACCTATAATTACTGAATGAATATGAAAACAATAAGATTTATAGTTTCTGCGTTAGCAGCCATAGCCTTAGGTCTTGCTTCGGTTTCTTGCGAAGGTTTGCTTAAAACCGATTCTAAGATAGTTATGTTTGAATCTGAAAATACACTTGACCAGTCTGTGGATACTGTATATTCAGTATTGGGTATAATTCAGAAAATGCAGGTCATTGCCGACAGAACAAAGTTGATAGGTGAAGTTCGTGGTGATCTTGTTAAGACAACCGATAATGCAAATTTAGATTTAGTAGAAATTGCAAACTTCGAGGTATCTGAAGAGAACAGATATAATTCAATTACCGACTATTATGCAGTTATCAATAACTGTAACTACTATTTGGCTCATGCAGATACTGCATATATAAAGAATGGTGAAAGAATTTTCATTAAGGAGTATATTGCTGTATTAGGTTTCAGAGCTTGGACATATTTGCAGGCTGCCGAAATATATGGTAAGATTCCATTTGTAACAGAACCTATCACAAGTGGAGATATGGCAGATATAAACAAGTATCCTATCTATGATATCAAGTCTATTGCAAATGAGTTGATTGACGATTTGGTTCCTTATGTAGATGAAGAACTGCCTAACTACGGCGAATTGAATGGACATCTTTCTAAGAATTTCTTCATTCCTGTAAGATTGATTCTTGGCGATTTGTGCTTGTGGGCTGAACGTTATACAGAAGCTGCAAGATACTATCACGACCATGTATCTTCACTGAGAAGACAGTTGACAACAGGTGTTGCAAACATTACTTGGAACAATACTCAATACAGAGACGATCAGATGTCTGATGATTATAGTAATTCTTTTAACAATAAGAATGATAATAATCAGGTGATTTGTTACATCCCAATGGAAGGAGAAGTTTACGATGGTGTTATTTCAGAATTGGATGAAATATATACTTCAACTGAAGATAATTATTACTATCCGCAACTTACCTACTCAAATTCATTGGCATCATTGGCTGCAGCTCAGGAATTCTGTTATCACGCTGTAACAGAGCGCGGTGCTCATGATACAACATTCCTTTCAGATGAAGGTATTGAATTTGAAGATACATTGCTAAGAGGTGACTTGCGTCTTTATTCTGTAATGAAATTCAATGATAGAACTTTGGATGAAACTCAGATTGGTAAAGAAAATGATGAATCTCAGAGCTTGGTGAAAATTATTCCTACAAGAATTTGGCTATATCGTTTAGATCTTGTATATTTGAGGCTTGCTGAGGCATTGAACCGTGCAGGTTTGCCAGAAACAGCATTTTGTACTTTGAAATATGGATTGTGCGAAGATAACATTTTAGACTTTGTAAGTGAAGAAGAGCGGTTGTTTGCAGAAGAGAATAATATGGCAGATCTGTTGGATTTTGACATGGAGTTCTACCCTGCAAATTACACCTACGATCCTACAAAGTTCAGACCGGCTTATGTTAACGCCGATAAGGGCTATAACACAATTGGTTTGCACTCTCGTGGTTGTGGCGATGCTACTGCAAATACCAGATATGTTCTACCTGTTGTTGACAAAACATCGGATGAATATTTGGAATTTGAAGAAAAAGCTGTAGCTTTGTCTGAAGATGATATGGAAAAAGCATATTTGATTCAGAAAGTTGAAGAGATGATTCTTGACGAAATGGCATTAGAAACCTGTTTTGAAGGTTATCGTTTTGGTGACTTAATCAGAATTTCAATGCACCGTGGTAACGCAATCGGTCAGCCAAGTGATAATGAGTTCTTGGCAGGAAAGGTTGCCGGTAGAGATAGCCAGAGTTCTTCTCTATATACAAAGTTGTTAAATAGCAACAATTGGTATTTTTAATTAATAAATTGAAAAAGATTTGACAATAGAATAGTATGAACAGAGTTAGGGATTACCGATAGGTATATCCCCAACCTGTTTCGTAGATGGTCTGTTGTCAGTTAAATTTGAATATTTATTTTTTAACCTTATTTATTAACTAAAATTTCACATTTATGAAAAAACGTGACTTG
>CALEFD010000006.1 GCA_937876995.1 uncultured Bacteroidales bacterium
CGCAAATGCAAGCGTCCAACTTGCCTGCACCCCAAAGTGTGCCCAAACCTGAACACCGATTTAAATCCGCTGATAGATATTTATCAGGCAGTAAGTGCCATACAGGGTGTAAAAAAATGCTGTATAGGAAGCGGAATACGATATGACATTCTGCAATATCGTGATGCAGATGACAAGATAAACCAGTCACATACAGCATACACCAAAGAGCTGATAACCAAGCACGTAAGCGGACGCTTAAAGGTTGCCCCGGAACATACTTCAGATTCAGTACTAAACCTGATGCGTAAGCCATCATTCCGTTCTTTCGAAGAGTTTAAACGTACATTCGACAAGATAAACAAAGAGCAGAACTTGAATCAGCAACTTATACCATACTTTATAAGCAGCCATCCGCAGTGCACTCCGGAAGATATGGCAGAACTTGCCGTAAAGACCAAAAAGCTGAATTTCCATTTGGAGCAGATACAGGACTTCACCCCTACTCCAATGACATTAAGTACCGAAATATTCTACACAGGTATAAACCCATACACCATGAAACCTGTATATACCGCACGTACCCAAAAAGAGAAACTTGCACAGAGACAGTTCTTCTTCTGGTACGAACCGGCACAACGCTCCAAAATAATAGCAGAACTGAAACGTATGGGACGTTCAGACCTTATCCACCAACTTTTTTAATTAAAAAACGCCCAACACAATATTGGCATCAATGTTCAATTTTCTGCTAATCTCACGACCTACCTTAAGGGTAGGTTCACATTTGCCAGACAGATATTCACTAATACGAGAAGGACTAACTCCAAGTAATTTAGCAAGACCGCTCTGTGTAATACCCATCTCAAACATACGCAGTTTAATCACCTCTGCTAAAGAAGGTTCACCAATTGCAAAATGTTCTTCAGAATAATCTGCCACCATATTTGACAGCAGTTCCAATTCAATGCTATTAGGGTCGGTCAATGGTGTATTATCATCAACCAACGGGAGCAACTCTTCTACGCGCTTTACAGCCCATTCATACTGAATTTTATTTTCAATCTTTGCCATATCCTACATCCATTATATGGTTCTACTATCTATTTTGTCATACTCGGCATGTGTACCAATAAACCGTATATACACAAACCGGATTGTAAACTTAATAACCACCACCAAACGATGGTTATTTCCTTTGATATTGAACACATAACGCTGATTTCCAATATTATCCACACTATTAAATGTAGCTTTAACATCAGCAAAGCATCTCCATTCACTACGTTTAACAATTGATACCCACTCCTGCAAGGCAATACGTGTATCAGGATGCTTTTCTATATATTCCTTCAAAGTCTGCTCTGTAAATATTCTCATAGTACTTTCTATTATTTTTGCAAAGATAACCAATAATTCTGAAATTCAAAAGTTTTTTCCATAATCCAAATAAAGTACGCTTTTCAAAGATTCTTTTTATTCACTATTGGAACTATATAACTATGATGAATAATTTGATGTGTTTGGGCAGCGCGAAACAGAATTGGGTAACCCCTACAATAGTGATATAATAAAACTGAGGCTAATTGGAAAAAGCCCGGTGTAATACCGAGCTTTATTCCAATCTAAGCGATCCTGATAATAATGTTAAACCGTCCAACTTTTTGGGGGTCACATCAAAATATCCGGGGAGGTATGTATTTTTATGTTGCCCACTTGTATGACACAATTGGTAGAATTACTTGTCAGCAAAAACTTCTGCAATAGTAGTTTCCAGTTCTTCACCATGAAGGCCTATAGCAACTATTTCACCCTTAGGCGAAATCAGTATCATTTCAGGAATAGCGCTTACACCATAAATTTCAGAAGCAATAGTTTCCCAACCCTTTAAATCTGAAAGGTGAATCCATGGCAACTCCAAACGATTAATAGCATCTACCCAGTTTTCATGCTCGATATCAAAAGAGAGACCAACAATCTGCAAGCCCTTGCTTGAATAAGTATTGTAAATCTCCTTCAAAGCAGGCATGGAAGCTATACATGGACCGCACCATGAAGCCCAAAAATCTATCAGGACATAATTACCTTTACCAACATACTCTGAAAGGCTATGCATAACACCTGCTGTATCGGCCATTTCCAGATTGTGGAACTTTTGACCGGGCAAACGTTTCTGCAAAGCCATGTAGAACTTCCAAACATAATCCATATCAGGGTGGGCAGTAAACATATACTCCTCCTTCATGCACTCTGCAAGTTGTTCGTAACTAAGTTCAAAAAGCATATCATTGAAGTACAGAGGATAAACAGGAAGAATATTATCCAGATTAGCCTTAATAAACTCCCATGACAGATTGCAATAACGCTTTATCAACTCGTCAAAATCCGGACTGTCTGTGCTTTGTAACTGTTCAACCTCTGCTCCGAGAGCAGCTATATCCTGCTGATACTTAATAAAAGACTTGTTAACATCAGATCCCTCTATCAAAGTGTTGTTATTGAAATCTACCACCACCTTTGACATTTCAGGATCTGCCACAACTACCATTGAAGCGTCATTTTCATCTTCAATTTCAATGAACTTATACATTGGCACACGAACTGTCTGGGTAAACTTTCCATCTTCTGTATAATTCGCATATCTTTGTGTTTTTTCTGAAGATGAGAGTTCCTGAATAAACAGATTGTGTGCGCCTTCGCTCAGCAAGCCTTCAATAACAAACTCAATAGTGTCACACTCCATTGGTGTAAAAACAAATTCCTTACTCTGTTGCTTCTTGCATGATGTTGCGAATAAAGCAACAAATGCCACTAATATAAACAAGTTCTTTTTCATACGTTTAATCTAATTTTTACTGCAAAGATACAGCCACTTTATTCAATTTGTATATTTATGTTCACAAAAATACTTTTCGGAGATAAGTTCTCACAGAATTTATGCTGCAAACAGCATAGCAGATACAACCTACACAATCAAATCATATTAAAAAATCAACCATACTTAGTTGGTAAGGACAAATCCGCCACGAGGCTGGCATATAATTTCTACAGAACTATTTGCTGCAGCAGAAAAATCCACCTTATCTATCATACAGTTATCCTGTTCATATTCAGCCTGAGTATCAACAAAAAGAACGCTTGTAGATATTTCTGCAGGCAGATTAAATGTAATGTTTTTCTCTTCATCACAACCATTCAGACCACCTATATACCATTTTTCGCCACATCTGCGTGCCATTACCACATATTCACCCGGATAACCTGCCAGCAGTTTGGTATCATCCCATACCGTAGGCAGTGATGAAATAAAATTACGCACATCTTCACTCTGAGCCATATACCCTTCAGGACGGTCTGCCAGATGTTGAAGAGTAGATTCAAACACTACAAGCAGAGCCAGTTCATGAGCATCGGTAGTGATATGCGGGAACTGAGAATTTGTAAAAGTACAAGGAGTATAATCCATTGGACCTACCACATTTCTGGTAAATGGCAATGTACAGTTATGAGCTGCTGCTCTGTTTGTAAGCACCGGAGCATTATTATACCATTCAGCGCCATAAACACCCTCTACAGAGACCATATTCGGATAGGTACGCTGAAAACCACGCGGAATAGTAGCACCATGGAAATTAACCATCAGTTCATATTTGGCAGCATCTTCCAGGATATCTATAAAATAGTTCATGGTAGAAAGACTGTCCTTTTGGAAGAAATCCACCTTAATACCCTTTACCCCCATCTGTTGCAGTTTAGCAAATTCTTTCTCTCTGTTCTCCTTATTGTTAAGGCGATACAGAGGTCCCGGACCTAACCAGGCAGTAGATGAATTATACCACAGTAAAGGTTTAATGCCACGTTCCTTTGCGTATGCAATGGCATCATCCAGATTGCCACCATTGGACATTTCGTCCCATTCCCAATCTATAAGAACGTAAGGCAGATTCATATCCACTGCAAAATCTATATACTTCTTGACTATCTGGAAATCTTTCGATCCGTGATTATATGCCCAATAAATCCACGATACCAGTCCCGGTTCTATCCATGATGTATCTCCTATAGCACATGGAGTACTTACGTCTGTAACCAAAGTAGATTCCACCACATCGGCAAGCGAACCAATAATAGCCACATTCCAGGTAGATTTCCACCCTTTCTTGCATACCATTTCATCTTCCTGCATACGTATTCTGTAACGTGTGCGGTCTTCTCTGTTATTCAACCATGAACCACAGTTTTCGCGAGTAACATCGGCTTCGGTAAGCAACATAAATACTGAATCATTCATTTCAAACAGAGCAGGATAGCCCCAATCGCCACCACGATTATTACCTACGCCATCGGTATTAAGCGGATAGAAATCTTCGTAAGATTCGTGCCACTTCTGAGTCCATCTTTTCATACCTTGCGGAATATTATAAGTGGTGGTCGATTTGGTAAGCACCACATTTTGCGGAAATTCGAAGCGGAAAGCCACACCATCAGAATAAACCCTTAAATACATCTTCATCTTGGTCCCGGCACCACTTTCAAAAGAAAAAACTCTTTCCTGGGCATAATTTACTATATCACTGCGTTTTCCACTTATCATCTTGTATTCATCAATGACCATCTTTCCCACACTCACATTTACCAATTTGAAATCGGTGGTATCGTCCTTAATTTCATACCCCAAATCGGACACTTTTACTAAAGGCACTTTTATACTATCGTCAGTCCTATAGTAGATAGTAAAATCGCTATCATCGTAATTTACTTGAATTCCAATTTGGTTAAAATAAAACGATAAGACATTTTTAACCTCTATACAACCCACCATAGTGAGTATTACCACACACAACAAGAATAACTTTTTCATAGTAACCTATTATATAATAATTAGTAACATCACAAAAGTAGCATTAATATTTAATATTGCAGCTTTTATAATGTGAAATATCAAAGTAAACTTACTATTTACCGCCCAAATATTTGTACCTTCGCAAAAAATTAAGCCAGTGTATTTAGAACATCTTTTTGTAGCAGATTACAGGAACCTACAGTTAGCAGAATTGGAGTTATCGCCCAAAATCAACTGTTTTGCAGGTAATAACGGTGTAGGCAAAACCAACCTTTTGGATGCAGTCTATTACCTGTCGTTCTGTAAAAGTGCATTCAATTCGCTCGATTCACAGATTATCCGTCATGGTGCAGAAGCATTTCAACTGCAAGGCATCTACAGTATGCCTGACGGCAGCAAGAGCACCATATCGTGCGTGGCCAAACAGAAGGGCAGAAAACTGATAAAAAAAGACAAGAAAGAGTATCAGCGTTTTTCTGAACACATAGGCTACATTCCATTGGTAATTGTATCGCCTTCCGATACACAGCTTATAATAGGTGGCAGCGAAGAGAGACGCAAATTTCTGGATGTGATGATATCACAATATGACAAGGAGTATCTGAAACAGCTTATTAACTACAACAAAGCGCTTACCCAGCGTAATACTATGCTTAAAATGGAGACAATGCCCGACCCCGATCTATTCCTTATGTGGGAGCAGGTAATGTCCGATTCCGCAAACATAATTTACCAAAAACGCAAAGAGCTGATAGATAGCATAAATCCTTACTTTCAGGAACTATATGCTGCTATATCGGGCGGTTCTGAGAGAGTTTCATTCAGTTACACTTCCCATTTGGACAGAGGAAGTCTAATAGAGCAATTAACAGGAAACAGGCAAAAAGAACGCATAGTGGGCTACACTCTGCATGGCATACACAAAGATGACCTGATAATGGAACTTGAAGGCTACCCCATAAAGAGAGAGGGGTCGCAAGGACAGTCCAAAAGCTATCTTACTGCGCTAAAACTTGCTCAATATATGTTGCTGTGTCAAGTGTGCAACGGCAAAAAACCTATATTGCTGTTAGACGATATATTTGACAAATTAGATTCAAACAGAGTGAACAGCATACTTAAATTGGTAGCCGATGAGAGATTCGGTCAGATATTTATAACCGATGTAAATCGCACCAACATAGAGCAGATGATATCCGGTTTGGATTGCGAATATAAGGTGTTCTCTATTGATAAAGGAACTGTTCTATGAAAAGGAAAAAGACCGAAGGAATAAAAGATGTCATTTATCAGTACCTACGCGATAATGGTCTGGAGACACCACTAAATGAATTCAGAGCAACACAAGCCTGGAGTAGCATAGTTGGACCGGCCATATCAAAATACACCACAGATATAAAGATCTACAATCAGACTATGTTTGTATCGGTATCATCATCGGTAGTAAGAAACGAACTACTTATGAAACGTAGCCTGCTTACAAAAAAAGTGAATGACCACGTGGGAGCCCAGGTGATCACTCAAATTGTATTCAAATAGACAGTATTATTCAAGCACCTCTATAGCTTTTTTCACCGTACTGTCATCTTCATTAATATACTTTACATAATCTTCCATCTCCATAGCATCATAAATAATGGTAGCATAGAGCAATCTCTTTAATTGTGCAATAGCTTCGGCAGTAGCACTTGAATCGCGCTTTACACCATCTTTATCTGCCGCCTGCTGCAACTGTGCGAGTACATTGTTATTATCTAAATAGGTGGCCAGTTTATCTGTAGAATCATATTTGGCAAGTTCAGTTCTACGACCATCTACATAACGGAACGAAAACTTATTAACAATACTCTTTCTTACTATAGAAGCATAATATTCAGAATAGGCTATAGTATCCTGCGGCACAAAATGGTCAGGCATAATACCACCGCCACCATATACTGTACGACCATTTTTGGTCTTATACACTTCGTTTTCATTATGCTTAACACTATCGGCAGAGAAAAATTCGCCATGTTCATAACGTTTTACAATATCCATGGCATAATCTTCGCCATCTTCACCATACGGTTTCTGAATACAGCGACCGGACGGTGTGTAATAACGGGCAATGGTTAGTCTTATACTTGAACCGTCAGAAAAATCTATAGGTTCCTGAACCAATCCCTTACCATATGAACGGCGTCCTACTATAGTACCACGGTCATTATCCTGTATAGCACCGGCAAAAATTTCACTCGCAGAAGCGCTTGTTTCATCAATCATCACCACAAGCGGAATATTCTGATACCTGCCGTGTCCGTTTGCACGCTGTTCGGCATAACGACTATGAGCACCTTCAGTATAGACTATCATGTCATTTTTGGGAAGGAATTCATTCACCATCTGAATGGCTGTACCCAAATATCCACCGGTATTTCCACGCAAATCCACAATCAGTTTTTTCATTCCCAAATTCTTCAGATTCGCAAGGGAATTCATCATTTCGGTGTATGTAGTTTCTCCGAATTTATTTATCAAGATATAACCTATATCGCTTGTTATCATATAACTTGCGTCAACACTCTTTAGCGGAATAGGACCACGTTCTATTGTAAAGTCTATAAGTTCGGGTTCACCGGTACGCATCACACTGATAGTAACCTCAGACCCTTCTGGACCCTTTAGATTTTTTACTACATCATTGCTCGATATACCCTGACCTGCATATAGAGAATCATCGATAAGAATAATCCTATCGCCTGCCAGCACACCCACCTTTTCCGATGGTCCTCCACGAATCACACTGTTCACTCTTATAGTATCTTCCTGAACAGAGAACTGAATACCTATACCGGAAAAACTTCCGTGCAGTTCATCGTTACTCTCCTGAGCCTCTTCTGCAGGATAGTATGCCGAATGTGGATCCAATTCGTCCAAAATCATTGGCAACACCTCTTCTATAAGAGAATCCACATCAATCTCTTCCACATAACTATGCTCCATTGCAGTAAGCAGAGTACTAACTTTGTTGGTTCTGTTGCTGACACGCAAAAAATTCTCAATCTTCACATTCTCACGTTGCCATATTCTAAAGATAGTATAACCACCAGCTATAAAACCTCCAATCAAAGCAAATATCAGCAATATTATTGCATAAATTTTCTTCATACCAAACGTCAATCGTTAAGTTCCAAATAATCCACAACTATGCCGGCTCTTTCCAACAAATCTATGCCATCGGTCAATCTGTATTTTTCAGTATAAACTACACGTTTAATACCTGCTTGAATAATTAGCTTTGCACACTCTATACATGGCGATGCTGTTACATACAGAGTTGCACCTTCGCTGCTGTTACTCGACTTTGCAAGTTTGGTAATAGCATTTGCTTCGGCATGTAACACGTATGGTTTGGATGTGTTATTATCGTCTTCACAAATATTTTCAAAACCTGTAGGGGTACCATTATAACCATCAGAGATAATCATCCTGTCTTTTACCACCAATGCACCTACCTTTCTACGGGTACAATATGAATTTTCTGCCCAGATTAAAGCCATACGAGCATACCTCTTATCAAATTCCTGCTGTTTTTTAATATTCATAATGTAGTCTCAATTAGTTTAGTCATATCAGGTATATATATTTCCTTTCTCTTTAACACAATAAGTCCACTTTCGGCCATATCATTCAGTTCGTTCGACACCTTCAGTCTGGTAGTATCCATCAAACCGGCCAAAGTATTCATCTTTATCTGCAAATACTTTTCACCATACTGCAGTTCAGACAATCCTTTAACAAACCTGATTATACGTTCTCTCAAAGTAAACTCTTTTCTGCTCCATATAAACCTATCTACAACCTGCGCCTTACCGCTAAGCATATTCAACAGGTTCATTCCGCAAATATCATACTTATTCAATTCCGAATATACATACTGTTTATCAATAAGCAACACGCTAATATCGGTCTGAGCATAGTAATCATGATTAAATGTAGCCGACACGCCAAACATGGCAAATGGTTCCAGCAAAAAAGGAGCACCTATCACCTCTTTATATACGAACCCTGCCACAGCCGATTCTCTTGAACTGACAACAGAACCATTTATCAGAAAGACAAAATCAGTGCATGCGCTACCTGCTTCTATAAATTTTGTTCCTGCCTTATATTTAATAAAGTTAAGTTTCAGTTTCATCAACAGAGCATCAAAATTCTGCTTTGTCATTCCCTGAAACAGGGGCAATTGTAATAACGTATCGTACATTCTACTGTTGTTGCTATTTTATTTTTACAAAGTTAGTCATAAAGAGTTGATTTGTGAAAAAAGAGAAACTATTTTATTATTTTTTGTGATTTAAAATACACCGATAATAGAAAAATAACACTATATTTGAAAGCGAATAGTTTCTATTCGGCACAAGTATTGTTTAACAACAAATATTTAATAATATGAAAGAACTTAAAGGAACAAAGACAGAAGCTAATCTATGGACAGCTTTTGCAGGTGAATCACAGGCACGTAACAAATACACTTACTTTGCATCACAGGCAAAGAAAGAGGGTTATGTTCAGATTTCACAGTTGTTTGAAGAGACTGCAAACAACGAAAAAGAACACGCAAAAATCTGGTTCAAATTATTGAAAGGCATTGGCAGTACAGCTGAAAACCTGAAGGCTGCTGCAGAAGGCGAAAATTACGAATGGACAGACATGTATGACGGCTTTGCAAAAGAGGCTGACGCAGAAGGTTTTGTAGAGATTGCTGCCCTGTTCAGAAGTGTTGCAGCCATTGAAAAAGAGCACGAAGAGAGATATCTCAAATTGCTTGAAAACCTTAACACAAACAGAGTATTTATTAGAGAAGACGTTGTTATATGGCACTGCACAAACTGCGGACATATAGTAATAGGAAAAGAGGCTCCTGAACTCTGTCCTGTTTGCGCACACCCAAAGGCATACTTTAAAATCAAAGACGAATCTTATAAATAACATCTAATATGGTAGAGATTTTCAACTCTATGGATTCAGCATTAAAACTGTTCTGGATAATATCAGCCATAGCCAGTTTGGTATTTATTATTCAGACAGTTATGACATTCATCGGTTTCGATGCAGATTCCGATGGTGACATAGGAATGATGGACGATGCCGGTTTCTCCGGAGTCTTCTCATTCCGCAACCTTATCAATTTCCTTTTGGGATATGGTTGGTCAGGTGTTGTATTCTATGACGACATCACAAACAAGTTTTGGCTCTACATAATATGTATTGCCATAGGTCTGGCATTTGTAACAGCCTTTGTAATCATCTTCAAAATGATGATGAAGCTTACTCACGACGGTTCATTCAAAATGAGTGAAGCCATAGGCGTAACAGGCAGTGTGTATCTGCGCATTCCTGCTTCCGGCAGCGGACGCGGAAAGGTACAGTTCAGCGTAAAAGGTTCTGTTCACGAAATAGATGCCATTACAGACGATGCATTAGAGATACCTACAGGTACAGTAGTAAAGATTGTAGAGGTCTTTGAAGGAGAATTGGTAAAAGTAGAACGAATTTAAAAACAGTTTGATATTATGTTAGATGCTTCACTTATAGTACTCATTGCGGTAGTACTTGTATTTGTGCTGTTTGTAACCTTTATACGTCGTTACAAACGCTGTCCATCGGACAAAATTCTGGTAGTATATGGTAAGACAGGTGGCGGTTCTGCCAAATGTATCCATGGTGGTGGTAAGTTTGTATGGCCTGTAATTCAGGAATGTGCATATCTTAACCTTACACCTATATCTATTGACGCAAACCTGACCAACGCACTTAGCCGCCAGAACATTCGCGTGGACGTACCTTGCCGTTTTACAGTAGGTATATCAACAGAACCTGAAAGCATGAACAATGCTGCAGAACGTCTATTAGGACTTACTGCCGATGAAATTCAGGAACTTGCAAGAGATATTCTCTTTGGTCAGTTACGTCTGGTTATTGCCACAATGACTATCGAAGAGATTAACTCGGACCGCGACACATTCCTGGAAAACATCTCTAAAAACGTAGAGGTGGAATTAAAGAAAATCGGTCTCCGTCTTATCAACGTAAACGTAACCGATATCAAAGACGAATCGGGCTACATTCAGGCATTAGGTAAAGAGGCTGCTGCAAAGGCTATCAACGAAGCTAAAGTCAGCGTAGCAGAACAGGACAGAAATGGTGAAATAGGTAAAGCAGAGGCAGTAAAAGAGACTCGTATCCGTACATCACAGGCTAATGCTGTGGCTGTACAGGGTGAAAACGCCGCAAAAATTGACATTGCCAATTCTGATGCTGTACGTAGAGAAAAAGAGGCAGAAGCAAACCGTCTGGCTGTAACAGCTGAAAAGGTTCAGCAGGCTAAAGCTTTGCAGGATGCATATTTGGCAGAACGCGATGCAGAAAATGCCCGTGCAGAACGTGAACGTTCTACTTTGCAGGCAAACGTATTGGTAAGCCAGGAGGTAGATAAGCAGAGAGTTATTGTAGAAGCTGAAGCAGAAGCAGAAATGCTGCGTGTACGTGCAAAGGGTGAAGCCGATGCTATTTACGCAAAGATGGAAGCAGAAGCTAAGGGTTACTACGAAATTCTTACCAAGCAGGCTGCAGGTTACGACAAGATGGTACAGGCTGCAGGAGGCGATGCTGCCAAAGCATTTATGCTGCTTATGTCTGAAAAGATGCCTGAACTTGTCAAGACTCAGGTTGAGGCCATCAAGGGTGTTAACATTGACCACGTTACAGTTTGGGATTCAGGTAACAATGGCGACGGAAAGGGTTCTACAGCCAATTTCCTTAGTGGCTTGATGAAATCTGTTCCACCTATGTCAGACCTATTCGATTTGGCAGGTTTAAGTCTTCCTGAATATCTGGCAAAGAAAAAGGAGGAACCTGCAAAAGCAGAAGAAGCTGAAGTTGTAGAATAAATTACTACACAACATAAACCAAGAGTGCGCCTTGCTACATTAAGCCTGGCGCACTCTATTTTTGTTCCACTAAGTATTGTTCTTATTTCTTGCTCTGTAAATATGCCTTAAAGAAACGTCCCTGTGTTGATGGAGTAAAGTCCCAATCATCAATAAGTGTTGGAGACCAGCTGGTATCAAAGCACCATAATGTGAAAGATATTCCTTTCTCTTCAAAATACTTTGTAATATGTTCACCATAAACAGGAGTTGATATTACAGGTACATGAGCACCACGTTCATTTTCCAGACAAAAGCCTACTTCAGTACAGATAACAGGATATGTATCGGCCACATAACCAAAGTCCTTCTCCCACTGTTCTTCCCAAGGCTGTTCACGTTTCATAGGATATGGATGCGATACATATGCCACATTTGGACGGTCAATAGGAGCTGTTGCTACCGGAGTTAAATCGTAAGCCCAGTTAAAACCTGCACACAAACAAACAGCAGCAGGATTATATGCGCGTACAGTATCAATAATCTGTTCCTGTAATGCTTTCCACTCTTCCCAAGTACAGTTTCCGGTTCCACCTGTTACCGTTGGTTCATTGAACAGTTCGTACAGAGCAACTGTCGGTTCGTCTTTATATCTTTGGGCTACAGTACGCCAGAATTTGAATGTCTCGGCTTTTGTAGTGTTATACATTGCTGATGTATATTTCTCCTCCTTCAAATTACCTATAGAGTGCCAGTCCATTATCACATACATATTGTACTTTTTAGCCCACTCTATACCCTGGTCCATTGCTGCAAATGTCTCTTCCCAACCCATACTATTCAGGTTCGATGGATGTACAGCAAAACGTACTATGTTAGCGCCCCAGTCTGCAGCTTCTGCAAAATAGCGTTCATTCCATTGGCCTTCGCGTACCAATTTGACCGGATCTGAATAACACAGTCCGCGGAAAATAATTTCGTTACCCTGAGGGTCAATAAATTTGTTACCCTCCACTCTTACTCTGCCTTTGTACGGATCTGGTGTGCATGCCACCATCAATGCTGCTAATACAGCTAATAGGATTGCTGATTTTTTCATACTGTTAATTGGTTAGTAATTTTATTTTGCCGTAAAGTTAGAGTATAAAATGTAAAAAAGTTACTATTTTGCTAAAAAACTAAATTTGTGATAGAACCAATAGACAAACTATTTGTTGATAAATCCACGTTCAAGGTCCTGCGAGACATTTATCATAAAATCTCCCATTCTCTCGTAAGCGTTGATTATATCCATATAATAGACACCGGTCTGATAGTTCTTACCATCTCTATCAATATCTTCAATCATAGCATCACGGTAATCATTTCTCAGTGAATTGAGAGTATCTTCCGCTGAATAAGCATTTGATATGTTGGTAAGTTCACCCTTGCGGGCTGCTATTAAGTTTTCAATCATCACATCGTATGCCACAGTTACAGCATCGGCCATTGTATTAAGGTTTTTAACTGCATCTGCATCGAACTTCTTATTGTGAATATTCTTTCTTGACAATATACGACTAATTGTTTCGCAAGAATCACCCAACGATTCCAATTCACCAATAATTTTATACATCGATTTTATCTTAATAGATGTATTTTCACTCACCGCTTCGGCAGAAACTCCATTAAGGAATGCTGCAATCTCATATTCTATACTGTCAGAGATCTCTTCATATTTAACAAGCTTGCTTCGCAACTCTTCAAATTTATCACTATCGGCTTCGTTTATTGCATTCTGTGCATAATTAGCTCCGTTTTTTGATATATTGGCAAAATGAATAATCTCTTCAAAAGCTTGCTCAACAGATAATTCCGGAGTAGCAAGTGGACCTGCCGAAATATATTTTAGTCTGAACACCTCTTTTTCCTGGTTTTTTGGTGTTGGAATAATCCAGCTTACAGCTTGTGCTATCCATTTGGTGAACCAAATCAATATAATAGTATTTGTCAGATTAAACAGTGTATGCAGCATTGACAGGCCATACAAAGCTGCTGTACCTTCCGGCGAATTTGAGTCTGTAACCACAAAGCCATCGGCAGCAGGATTGGGCAGTCCAAACAAGTGTTCTGTAATAGTTCCTACCAACTGCAAAAATGGCTTATAAAGAATCAATGCCCAAAGAACACCGAATACGTTGAAAATTGTATGCGACAATGCAGCACGTTTAGCTTGCGTATTACCTACCGAAGCAGCTATATTAGCAGTAATTGTAGTTCCTATATTTTCACCCAAAACCATTGCACAAGCCATTTCAAATGGAATCCAGCCCATACTCAGCATAATAAGCGTAATAGCCATTGTAGCTGATGACGATTGCAACACTAAAGTCAATATAGTACCAAAGGCAAGGAACAAAAGTACAGAACTAAAACCGCGAGCAGACCAAGAGGTTACAAAATCCAATACCTGAGGTGTTTCTCTTAGGTCCGGCACAGAATCTTTCATTAATGATAGTCCCAAGAACAAAAGTGAAAATCCCACTATTAGTTCACCAATATTCTTGCGCTTATCTTTTTTTGAATTTGAGAATAAGAATCCAAACAGCATCAACGGAACTGCAAGCAGGGAGATATCGGCCTTAAAACCTAACCAGGACACCATCCAGGCAGTCACTGTTGTACCTATGTTAGCGCCCATAATCACACCTATAGCTTGCGCTAAAGTCAAAAGACCGGCATTGACGAAACTGACTACCATTACCGTTGTAGCCGACGAAGACTGAATAACTGTAGTAATACCCAATCCTGTCATAACCCCTTTAAACGGATTTGATGTCATAGCAGACAAGAATCCCCTTAACTTCTCTCCTGCAGCCTTTTGCAGACCGGAACTCATCAGATTCATTCCGTATAGGAACATACCCAATGCTCCTAACAACGTAAATATTTGCAATATACCCATAAATATTTTTTAAAATCTCGGTTGCAAAGTAAATGCAAACATGTTTCAAAAATATTTCAAACAGGTTATGCTTATGTTAAAGTTTCTTTTGTTAAATGCAGGTAACATGAAAAATATTACATTTTTATTAAATTTCATTTTGTATGGTATGCAGTTCGTTTTTTCTAAATATTTTTGTCGCGCAATAACATACATGTAAGAATATGGCTACAGAACGTATATTGATAGTAGATGACGAAGAGACCCTGTGCGAAGTCTTGAAACTCAATCTTGAAAACGAAGGCTATGATGTTGATACAGCATTAAGTGCAGAAGAGGCTCTTAAGTTGGAACTTACCAGATACTCCTTAATACTCCTTGACATAATGATGGGAGAAATTAGTGGAATCAAGATGGCAAAAATGCTAAAAGCAGATGTCACTACAGCAGATATACCCATTATATTTTGTACAGCCCGCGATACAGAAGATGACATGGTTATGGGTTTGAATCTTGGTGCAGACGATTACATAATGAAACCATATACAATTCGAAATGTAATAGCCCGCGTAAAAAGTGTATTAAGACGATCGTCAGGACATAATAAACCTATTATCAAAGAGGAGAAACCAAACATCTTAACAGTAGATGGATTGCAACTTGATCTGGAATTCAAACGTTGTATTGTTGATGGAGAAGAGGTAAAACTTGCGCGCAAAGAGTTTGAATTGTTGTCATATTTAATATCTCACAGAGGCAAAATATGTTCACGCGAACAGATACTTAGCCATGTATGGAGTGATGAAGTAATTGTTCTGGACCGCACCATAGATGTAAACATAACCCGTTTACGTTCAAAAATTGGAACTTACGGTTCATATATAGTAACTCGTTCAGGTTTTGGTTATGGTTTCCGCGATTAAATTATCTTACCACAAGCGACTGTTTTTTATACTGCTTGCCTTCTCCTGGACCATTATATTATGCTTTATAGGATTCCAATACATACGAGAAAAACAGTATAAATCAGATTTCTTAAATGCACAGCTTCAGATGTATAACAGACATATACTTGAAGTTGTAGAAGATGGATTATCATACGAAGAGTATATATCAACACACCCAAAACCATTTGATAATCTTCGTATCAGCATAATAACTCTGTCCGGCGATGTTATTTATGACAATATGATTTCATTGGACGCACTTGACAATCACAGCCATCGTCCGGAAATTGCAGCCGCACTAAAAAATGGATTTGGGCATCATATAGGAAGACTATCGTCAAGTGATGGTCGGGAATATTTTTACTCTGCCACAAAAGGCAAGCAAACTATAATCAGAACCGCTATTCCCTACTCGGCCACACTGAAGGAAATACTTAAAGCCGATTGGAATTTCTTAGGAATAATGATTATCATCAGTTTCGTAATGAGTGTTTTGGCATATTTTGCCACAAGAAGACTTGGTAAAACCATAGAACGACTGAACAGATTTGCAGCTAAAGCTAAAAAAGGAGAAGTATTTGACGAACATGAACCATTCCCAAACGATGAACTTGGTTCCATTTCCAACCACATTATACAACTTTATGCCCAATGGCAACAAACCATTAAAGACAGAGATATAGCCTATGAAGCAACTTTGCGTGAAGAACAAGAGAAAATGCGAATTAAGCGTCAGCTGACCAACAACATAAATCATGAATTAAAAACGCCTGTCGCATCCATACAAGTTTGTCTTGAAACCCTGCTTTCAGGCATTAACATAAGCGAAGAGAAACGTCAGGAACTCATTGAAAGATGCTACACCAACAATGAACGCCTAAGAAGATTACTTGCCGATGTATCACTCATTACAAGAATGGAAGATGGAAGCGCACTTATAGATAAGGAAGAAGTTGTTATAAACGATATCTTATGCGATATTGCCAATGAATTGGAGATAATGCCTGACGAAGAACGCATGACTCTACATGCCAACTTTAACGAACGGGTAATAGTGGAAGGCAATCTGTCGCTCATTGGTTCTATATTCCGTAACCTTACCGAAAACGCAATAGCATATTCAGAAGGAAAAAACATATACATATCACTTATTGACAATAATGACAACGAATGTCATATTAGCTTTGAAGACGATGGCATTGGCGTAGAAGAGAAACACTTAAATCGTCTGTTTGAACGTTTTTACCGGGTTGACAAAGGACGTTCCAGACAAAAAGGCGGCACCGGACTTGGTCTGGCCATTGTCAAACATGCCGTACAGTTTCATGGAGGAACTATAACCGCCTGCAACCGCCCCGACGGCGGCCTGCGCTTTGACTTCACCCTAAAAAAATAGAATAACAGTTTGGAACATCCTTTGCGTGAGTGCTTTAGAGTGATGTTTTCGGTAATTTGGCATGGTGAATTCAAATTACAATTGCAATTGAATTCTTCAGGCAAAAAACATATTGCATTTAAATGTCGAATATAGAAATTCAACTTAGATACCTGTATTAAAAAGCGGAAGTATTATACGAATAGCCAACGATGAGAATTTGAGCCATCTGTTGCAGAAGAAGTAATTTTTAATATCTAAATTTCGGCAATATTTTTGATTATTGCCGAAATTTAGATACCTTTGTGCCAAAAATAAGAAGATTCAAATATGAATAAGAATGAGAATGCCATATTAGAATATGCAAAATCTCGCAGACATTTTAATAGACGTGAGGTTTTTACGTATTTATCTGATAAAATGCCTATTTCAAAAGCATCTTTATCATGGTATTTAAATGTCCTTACTCAAAAACGATTATTAGCTCGCATTGGGCACGGCTTATATACAATAGCGGATAAAAATATTTTTGCTCCTAAGCCATCTGAAGAAACCAAGAAAGTTTTTTCATTTTTGAATGAAAATTTTCCATTTGCAAAATTTTGTATCTACGAAGGCAATATAATATCTCCTTTACAACATCATTTGTCTCAGAATAATATCATCTATATTGAAACTAACAGAGAAGCTGTTGAAACCATATTCAATTTATTGAAGGATAATGGAAAAACCGTTTACTTGAAACCCGACAAAAATCTAATATATCATTATATAGATTTAGGAGAACAAGCATTTTTCATTAAACCTTTAATTTCAGAATCGCCTTTACAAATTATTGATGATATTCCAACTCCAACAATTGAAAAAATTTTGGTGGATATTCATAAGGATAAGGATTTCTTTTATTTACAGGGTTCTGAAAGCAACTATATATTTGAAAATGCGTTCAACCTGTTCATTATTAATGAAACCAAACTGCTACGTTATGCAAGTCGTAGAGGTATAAGAGAAGAAATAAATTCACAACTCAACTTATTGAAACTGTAATGATTAGCAAAGAATGTTTTTCGGCTGAATGGATTGAGAAAGTATCCAAAGAGTTTAAATATAATGATAAGAATCTTATAGAGAAGGTCATAAGAGCCTTATCGCTATTGGAAATGCTGGTAAAAGCTGAATGTCCTTTAATCTTCAAAGGAGGTACAGCCTTAATGTTGATATTGGGTAAATCTGCCCATAGGCTTTCAATTGATATTGACGTGATTTGCCCTCCTGGCACTAATATCGAAGACTATCTGAAATCATTCATGGATTTCGGATTCTCGAATCTTGAACTTGTTGAACGTAAACAGCGTGGAAGCGACATTCCAAAGAGCCATTCTAAATTTTTCTATCAGATTGCCTATCGTAATGATTCCGATGCCCAATCCTACATATTACTGGATGTCTTATATGAGAATAACCATTATCATCATACAGAACAGATTGCAATTGATAGCCCATTTATAAAGCTTGATGAACAGCCATTGATGGTTACAGTACCATCGGCAGAAGATATTTTGGGTGATAAGTTAACAGCTTTTGCCCCTAATACTACGGGTATCCCTTATTATAAAGGAGACAAATGTTGTTCTATGGAAATTCTGAAGCAGTTATATGATATAGGACGGTTGTTTGATAATGTATCTGACTTAGAAATAACAACCCAAGCATTCAAACGAATAGCTGAAGTTGAACTTTCATATAGAAGTTTGGACAATGATTTGAAACAGATCTATGAAGATATTCGTCAGACAGCACTATGTATAGCGACAAGAGGAAAAGTGGGTAACGGCAATTTTGAACTGTTGCAAGATGGAATTATCAGAGTAAAATCTTTTATGTACAAGAATAAATACCAAATAGAGAATGCTATCATTGATGGAGCACGTGCAGCATATTTGGCAACTGCTATAGAAAAGGGGAATATGAATATTGAACGCTATTCAGGTAATGTTATGGACATTAAGGATATGCAAATTCAAGAGTCCCTCACTAATCGCTTAAATAAGCTGAAAATCAATCTTCCTGAAGCATTTTTCTATTGGGCAAAAACAAGCGAATTATTATAAATGCACAACTAAATATCGGCAATATTTTTATTTATTGCCGATATTTAGAATGTTATTCATCTTCTCATTCGCTCCTGCTCATCATCACGCCGCATCTTTTCGTTCAACTTCGCTTGCATCTTATCAAGTATAATACTTCCCGCTTTTTAATACAGGTATCTAAGTCGTGAATTCAACATAAGATTGCTGGTTGAATTCACCATTTCTAACCTATACATCAATTACACCTAAAAGCTGAATTTTGGTAATGGTGGTGAACAGACTATTTGCAACGTTTCAGGGTATTGAGATAGTGCTTTTGAGCGTCAGTAATGCGGAAACTTTCACGAGCCTTCTGAATAGATTTGTTGTGAATCCATCGGCTTAATCGGCCTTCTATAATATAAGGTAGGGTCTGTGCATACTGTTTACAAAGCCCTTCAGCAAAGAGCCAGGCCACACCCATACGAATGTAATAAGGATCTGAATCAGAATAGTTGCGCCCTGTTACCGCATCTAACGTGCGTATCAGATTATCATCGCTCAGATAGTGTGCCAATGATAGTATCAGCCCCACCCTGCAGCGAAATTCATCTTCTGAACTTATCAGCGTAACTATGTATTGCCAAATCTGCTCCTTGTCTTCTTTTTCCACCCATTTGGCATTACAGCAAAAGTTGTCACAGATAGCCCAATTATCTACAGCAGGTATAAATTTGTCCAGCATCTGCAGTCTTTGTACCAGAGGAACTTTCACATAGTTTATTACCAATCCCCATATCATTCGCTCTTCGTGGGTTAGCCCACCTGCACCACAAAGCGGCTTGTGTTGTTGCCAACACTCTATCTGTTCTTGCCAATCACCGCTTTTCACTATTTCTTTGGCTACCTTTTTCATTTCCGGTGTATGCATTCCCAGTACCTTGGTACCGCTTTTTGGTGCCAAAATATTTATGTGACCGTTTCTATACCTTTCATCGGTAAGAAATCTTTCCGGCACAAAACCCATCAGATATTCCTCTGTTATCTTTTGCATCTCCTTTGTTTTAAATAGTTTGCCAGCCAATGCAATAAAAATCTAATTAACCAAAATTTAATTAGACAACTGACAAAACGTTTTCTTGTCATAGCAAACATAGGCAATTATTTTACCAACTGCAAGACTTACTTATAGATTCTATAATTTGTATAAATTCAAAATCACCATAGACAAAAAACAAGGTTTGCAAAACATTGTCTTCTGATGTTTTTTCATGCCTGTATGCTATATCACAGATAACATTTACTGGCCGTCATTAAACCGGATTTTGCATGTTTATGGGAGAACTTCTGGACAAACTGTATTGTTCGTAGTAATAGGGTACTATTTGTTTCGGTTCCGCCAAAACAAGTTTTGGCTTCTTCCCCCCTCGTAGTCTCTTACGTTCCTACGAGGTACCCGCTCACGAGCCGCGGGCGGCCACGCCTCACAAATATACCCTATTACTACTCACGTTAAACTATGAGAAAGATTAAGTGAATTCAACTACAATTACATTTCCCATCTACGGCTGTTGTCAAATAATTTTTGACAACTGAATTCATTTCTAACTCTCTGTCTCTCAGCACTTCTACTATGCAAATGCTGCTGTTAGGCTTCAAGGTCCCAAAAAGTTCTGCCATTTGTTGATGGTTCAGCCAGATTTTGCCGTCACGGACATACAACGCCACCGATGCCTTTCCATTGGTAGTATTGTAGATGATAATATCACTCTGTTCGTTGGTCTTATTTATTAGGTGAATTAATCAAGCAAAAAAACTATTGCATTTAAAAGTTGAATTCAACATAGCAATTAAATTCATCTATTTAAATTTGGGTATTGTTCTTCAGTTTTGTTTTCATTTTTTATTGTGGCAATATACTTTTGGTCTGGGTCATTTATCTTTGATTTAGTAGGACGTAGAAGACCTAAAAGAATAAGTTTAGTAATGTATTTCTCTCTTGAACGACTTTGATTTATAATTCCGAGATGAGCAAAAATTTCATTGCTTGTTCTTGCATATAATGCGCAATAATCAAGTACCATCTTTTGCTTTTTATTAAGTTTGATAGTTGAGCTTAGTGCATTTTCGCGTAAACTTAGTGCATTTTCGCGTGAACTTAGTGCATTTTCGCGTGAACTTAGTGCATTTTTGTTTGAACTTAGATCGTCTTTACGCCATAGAATCGCTCGAAAATTGCTGTCTTGTATAAATTCAGGAGCCTTCAACCCCAATGCTACACATTCATCTACCATATCACTCGTTCCAGTACCAAGTCTCTCGATGTAACCGGCAAGATACAGCGGATTAGCCAATACGGGATTAGCCGGAATTGAAGTGTGTGGTAAGGTGAATTCAACTTACAAATGCAACCAGAATTCTAATTAGTTAATAATAAATTAAAATTCTCGTCTAGTGTGAGATAACCAAGTATATTTCTGAGTTTGTTATCATTCGCACTACGTTACCAAAACATGGTAAGGTTTACAAAAATATCAAGAAATATCTAATTCCTTTGCTATTTCGTGATGTTTTACAAAGGTGAATTCAAATTACAATTAAATTCTTCAAGCAAAAAAACTATTGCATTTAAAAGTTGAATCTAGTGGTCGGAAGTGTGGGGTGATGGAGGCAATGTTATTTCTTGCTAAGAACAACAAACGTTTGTTTGAAAACGCTATATTTGCGGTAGTATTAAATTTCCTGTTCGTATTATATAATGCAAACCAATAAAAATGTGATGTTATGGAAATAAAAAATTTAGAAGATTTTTTAGGTCGAATAGAAAAGGTAAATAAAGCCTACTCGGAACTGAAATGGGAAGAGTTTTTGAAAAAAAATATAGATAACATAAGATATACCCCCTGGCAAGATGGTTTTTCTAAAAACTCTTTAAGCTTTAACGATAAGGCTAGTATTGCTTCAAGTTTTGGGTTACCTTCTGAGGAATCGTTTTCCAAACATATAGAGAATGCAGATTCGCGAATTTGCACTTTGCATTCATCAGCCCTTCTTCCTCTCTTGTTATTTTACCAAATTAATCCAAGTAATAAATTATATGTACGAATTGAGGATAAACTGATAGCATTTGACGATGTCCGTTTTGAAGTCCCTAACAAGGTGTTTCATCCAAGCTTCCCTTCTAAAATAGATGTGGCACTCATCTCACACTCTCAACAAACCATATTCTATTTGGAATCAAAATTCACAGAATATCTTACAGGTTCATCATCTGAGAAGATAGCAGAAGCGTATACTGATACTTTTAGAGAATTGGAAATAGAACTTAACAGCCAAAGGATAGAGGGGAGTTTGGAGGGATGTCCTATCATTTATGGTGAAGGGATTAAACAATTTGTTGCGCATTTTGTAGGCGTATGTAAAGGTGGAACGCCAAGAAATGAAGTTGAGATTTATATTAAAAAAGGTTATAAAATTTATCTTGGAGAAATTGTATATAAGTTTAATTCAAAGGAAGCAACAGAACGCTACGAATCTTATGCGAATTTATATTCCAACATAGTGAATATATTAACAAAAAAACTAGCATCATCAGAAAAGACAGGAAAAGGAACGGCAGTTGAGGTTCAAGCTTTTCAAGAAATAATAAGGAATGCACGTGATTTCGAGATTCTTCCTCAGTTGCTAACATATCAAGATTTGCTCAAAGATAATGAGGAGTTCAAATTAGCAGAAACGATAAAATCCTTTTATAAATTCAAATGACCCTCCTCCACCTTTCCGACACCCACGGCCTTCACCGTCAGATAGCAAATCTCCCTATGGCAGATGTCATCGTACATTCTGGTGACTTCTGCGAGCAGGGTACTATTGAGGAGGTGGAGGATTTTGTGGAATGGTTTGCCTCACTGCCCCACAAGCATAAGATATTTGTGGCGGGCAACCACGACGACTGCCTCCATGGTGCTGCTATTGAAGGCCTCCCCGATGGGGTATATTACCTTTGCTGCTCAGGTATAGAGATTGATGGCGTGAACTTCTACGGATTGCCGATGTTTGTAGCCGACGAACTTAGTGGAGAGTATGAAAAGGCTTTAAGCCGTATACCATCCGATACAGACGTGCTCATTACCCACCAGCCACCCTATGGCATACTGGACGTTACGGATGGAGTACACTACGGCAATATCTCTCTGCTCGGTCGTGTACTCAGTATCAAACCGCGCCTGCACCTCTTTGGACACGTTCACAAAGCCAACGGAAAAGTCGAAGCGCACGATACAATATACGTAAATGGAAGCATCGTAAGTGGAATGAAGATAGTGTATAAACCACAACTGCTGATAGTGGATTGAATAGTTTACATAGCAAAAGCGCACTATACTATGCTGTAATTGGGTAAGTTTGCTACCCATAGCCACCCTACCCCGAGTGAGTAGTGGAAGTTTAGGGCTATCTGTGAGGAGCAGAATTTGCCTAAAACAACAGAGTAGTAATATGGTATATTTGTGAGGCGTAGCCGCCCGCGGCTCGTGAGCGGGTACCTCGTAGGAACGTAAGAGACTACGAGGGG
>CALEFD010000007.1 GCA_937876995.1 uncultured Bacteroidales bacterium
TAATAAATATAGATATAAACTTTTTAAACTTAATATTTGTTCTATTAATAACATAAGCAAGTAAATAAGCAAGTAAAACAGATATTATTGTTGATACAGATGTATTGCTAAGTGATGAACTCAGAAATAATATAGTCAGTATGCTTGATACTGTTTCCTATATACCTGTTGTATATATAGGTACAAAAATATCCGGTGTATCATGTATAGATAACGATACTGCAACAGATATTGAAAAAGTAACAGACCATTTTATCGAAGTACATGGATTTGATGATATTGATATTCTTACAGGCCCCGATGAAGAGGGAGTATCTCGTGAAAGAGTAAGAGGTTATAAAACTTCTCTAGAAAAACATGGTATAAAATTTGATGAAAGTAAAGTTGTATTCGGAAACTTCTGGATAAACACCGGAGAAGAACTGGCTCAAAAGTATATTTCCGGAGAGCGTCGTATACCGCAGGGAGTAGTCTGCACAAATGACTATATGGCATATGGACTTTGTGATAAGCTTACAGAAAAAGGTGTAAAAATTCCTGAAGATATAATGGTAATAGGTTACGAATACATACACGAAAGATTGTATCACCACCCGTTGATTACAACCTATAAAAGAGACAGGGAATACCTCGGTGCAAAATCTGTAATCGAACTCTACGAAAAAGTCACAGGCAAGAAATTCGAAAAAGCTGACGAATCAGACGATATCTTGAAACGTATCGAAAAGAACATCGCTGAATGCCTTGAAAATCTTGAATAAAAACGGAAAATTGAAAATTTGTAGGAACGTGATTTATCGCGTCCTAAAACGTCAAATAAAATAATTCACTGTAAAATTATTAGTATGATATTATGCTAAGTAAAAATAAATTGACATAAACGGCAAAATATGATATAATCGCAAAAATGAATAAATACAAATGGAACCAGCTGACTGTAGAGAACGTTGGTTCCTTTATGCTTTTTAGAGGAAAATCTTATGGTTAGAAAAAAGAAAATCAAGCTTTCGACCACGCAGATTATATTGCTCAGCTTTCTCGTGACGATTCTAGTGGGTAGTGCGTTGTTGGCATTACCGCTAAGTTCCGCAGATGGCAAAGCAGTGCCGTATCTTGACGCACTTTTCACGGCAACAACTTCTACCTGCGTAACGGGGCTTGTTACGCTCCCTACGGTCTCTACTTGGAGCGTGTTTGGTCAGATAATAATATTAATTTTGATACAGATTGGTGGACTTGGTATCATCACTATTATGTCGGGGTTAATGCTTCTTTTGAATAAGAAAATGGGCATTGGCGATCGTTTGCTTATTCAAGATGCATTTAATCTTAATACGATGTCTGGACTTGCGAAATTCGTTAAGAACGTTCTATTTGGCACGTTAATTATAGAAGGAATAGGCGCTATTATTTATATGTTTGTCTTTATTCCTGAGTTTGGCGCAAAGGGTATCTGGATATCGGTATTCAATTCAGTTTCTGCTTTCTGTAATGCAGGCATTGATATAATCGCAGAAAACAGCCTTTGTAATTACGCCACCAATCCATTAATCAACGTCGTAACGTCCTCGCTCATTATTCTCGGTGGTCTTGGTTATATTGTATGGTGGGACGTGCTTCGCGTATTAAAGAGCCGTTCACAAAAGAACCGCAAGATATTTAGGCATTTGACCTTGCACTCAAAGATTGCCATTACCGTTACTGCAGTACTTATATTTGTTGGGGCGATTTTTATTTTTATTTTCGAATATTCAAATCCGTTGACAATAGGAAAGATGTCACTTTTTGATAAAATTCAAGTGTCTTTCTTTCAATCTGTCACTACGAGAACAGCAGGCTTTGCCACAATCCCACAAGAGAATATGACAAATGCCTCGGCTACTGTATCGATTATTTTGATGCTGATTGGTGGTTCACCCGTGGGAACGGCAGGTGGTATGAAAACAGTGACCATCGCGATTCTAGTTTGTTCTGCATTCGCTACGATAAGGAATAAGAAAGGTGCAACGTTATTCGGTCGTCGTATTTCAGAGGAATCAATAAAAAAGGCGGTTGCGGTCGTCATAATGTTCCTTACGATTTGCGCTATATCAGCCATATTGTTGATGGCAACGAGTAATGCTTCTGCTATTGATGCGGTCTATGAAGCGGTCAGCGCAACGGCGACTGTCGGTCTTTCAAGAAATTTAACAGCAACGCTTAACACGGTTGGAAAACTAATTATCATCGTAACGATGTATTTTGGCAGAGTCGGTCCAATCTCACTTGCAGTGGCGTTTGGTAGCAAGAATGAAAGTCAAAACGTTGTTTCCGAGCCAACGGAAGATATCAGTATAGGATAAGGAGAAGATTATGAAAACGAAGAAAACATAC
>CALEFD010000008.1 GCA_937876995.1 uncultured Bacteroidales bacterium
CAGGTGCCAATGAAACCACTTTCATGTTAGCAGCACGCAATTCTCTTGCTACCGGGCCAAAGATACGACTTCCTCTAATTTCACCTGCGTTGTTCAACAATACGCAAGCATTATCATCAAAACGAATGTAAGAACCATCAGCACGACGGATTTCTTTCTTAGTACGTACAATCAAAGCCTTTGAAACTGCACCTTTTTTAACATCACTTGAAGGGATGACGCTCTTTACAGAGACAACGATTACATCCCCAACAGAAGCGTAGCGTCTCTTTGTACCGCCCAAAACGCGGATACAAAGAGCTTCCTTAGCGCCACTGTTATCACATACTGTAAGTCTGGATTCTGCTTGTATCATAATTACTTAGCTCTTTCTACAATTTCAACCAATCTCCATCTCTTAGTTTTGCTCAAAGGACGAGTTTCCATGATACGTACTGTATCGCCTACATTACAATCATTCTTTTCGTCGTGAGCATGGTACTTCTTTGTCTTAGACACGAACTTACCATAAATAGGGTGTTTTTCCTTAAACTTAGCAGCAACAACAATGGTCTTTTCCATCTTATTGCTTACTACAACACCAGTTCTTTCTTTTCTTAAATTTCTAGCTTCCATGAGGACCATTATTATTTGTTAAGTTCTCTCTGACGCAATTCCGACTTCATACGCGCAATTGTTCTACGCAACTGCTTAATCTGAGCAGGATTTTCCAACGGAGAGATAGAATGATTCAACACCATCTGATTGTAATTGGCAACTTCTGCTTCAATTCTTTCAGCCAATTCGTTGGTAGCTATTTCTCTAATTTCTGCAATCTTCATAATCCTTATTTATTAAGCATTTTGGTTTTGAGCATCGTAGTCACGTCTCACGATAAATTTAGTAGTTACAGGAAGCTTCTGAGCTGCGAGGCGCAAAGCTTCTTTAGCAACTTCGAAAGGTACACCTTCTGCTTCAATAATAACACGGCCCGGAGTTACAGGAGCCACGAAACCTTCTGGACTACCCTTACCCTTACCCATACGTACGTCAGCAGGCTTACGAGTGATTGGCTTATCCGGGAAAATACGGATCCAAATCTGTCCTTGACGCTGCATATATCTTGTTACAGCAATACGGGCTGCTTCAATCTGACGGCCTGTAATCCACTTTGTTTCCAAAGACTTGATACCAAATGAGCCGAAAGCCAACTGGTTACCTCTTTGAGCATTACCCTTTTGGCTGCCCTTCTGCTGTCTTCTGAATTTTGTCTTTTTCGGTTGTAACATATCTCCTAAAATTCAAATTCGTTAGCGATTGTTGTTTTTCTTTTTTCTGAAGTTCTTACCGCCGTTGTTGTTACCGCGACCGCTTTCCTTTGTCTGAGTAAAGTTAGGAGCCAATTCTCTCTTACCATAAACTTCACCACGGCAAATCCAAACCTTGATACCCAACAAACCTACCTTAGTCAAAGCTTCTGCATGACAGTAGTCGATGTCAGCACGGAATGTGTGCAACGGAGTTCTACCTTCCTTATACATTTCAGAACGAGCCATTTCAGCGCCATTCAAACGTCCTGAAATCAACACCTTGATACCTTCAGCGCCCATACGCATTGTGTTAGCGATAGCCATCTTGATGGCACGACGATAGGCAATCTTACCTTCTACCTGGCGAGCGATGTTATTTGCAACGATAACAGCGTCCAATTCAGGTCTCTTCACTTCGAAGATATTGATTTGGATATCCTTGTCAGTAATCTTCTTCAATTCTTCCTTCAACTTATCAACTTCAGAACCGCCTTTACCAATGATGATACCCGGACGAGCAGTACAAACAGTGATAGTCACCAACTTCAATGTACGTTCGATAACAATTCTTGATACGCTAGCCTTTGCAAGACGTGCATTCAAATACTTGCGGATCTTGCTATCTTCCAACAAAGCGTCACCATAATCATTGCCACCGTACCAATTAGAATCCCAACCTCTAATAATTCCCAAACGGTTGCTTATCGGATTAACTTTCTGTCCCATCTACTTCTTAGTTTTTTTCATTAGTACTTTTAGTGTCAACGAACAAAGTCACATGGTTTGAGCGTTTACGGATTCTATAACCTCTACCCTGTGGAGCTGGACGCATTCTCTTCAACGTTGCACCACCATCAACAAAAATCTTAGTTATAAACAACTCACCATCTTCTGCCTTACGTTCGTTCTTCTGTTCCCAGTTAGCAATAGCAGAGCGCAAAAGCTTTTCCACTCTTGCAGAAGCTTCCTTAGAAGAAAACTTCAAGACACCCAATGCACGGTTCACTTCCATACCACGTACCATATCAGCTACGAGGCGCATCTTACGCGGAGAAGTAGGAACATTTTGCAACTTTGCAAAATACATGGTTTTAAGGGCTTCTTTTCTTTTTTCAGCCGATATTTTTTTTCTTGCTCCCATTATTTATTACTTTTTTATTCTTTCAGTGATCCTGCTTATTTCTTCTTGTTACCACCATGACCGCGGAAGTTACGAGTAGGAGCGAATTCGCCCAACTTGTGTCCTACCATGTTTTCTGTAACGTAAACAGGAATAAATTTATTTCCGTTATGAACTGCAATTGTATGCCCTACAAAATCAGGCGAAATCATTGAAGCTCTGGCCCATGTCTTAACAACAACCTTCTTGCCACTTTCATTCATAGCAAGCACTTTGTTTTCAAGTTTCACATTGATATATGGACCTTTTTTTAATGAACGACTCATAATTTACTCAATTAATCAGTTTAATTACTTTCTTCTTTCAATAATATACTTAGAAGACTGCTTCTTAGGTGCTCTTGTCTTCAAGCCCTTAGCGTACAAGCCCTTACGTGAACGTGGGTGACCACCAGACTGACGACCTTCACCACCACCCATCGGGTGATCAACAGGGTTCATAACCACACCACGGTTGTGCGGACGACGTCCCAACCAACGTGAGCGACCTGCCTTACCAGAAGATTCCAATGCATGGTCAGAGTTACCTACGCTACCGATAGTAGCCTTACAAGCACTCAGAATTTGTCTTACTTCACCTGAAGGCAACTTGATTACACAATACTTACCTTCTCTTGAAGTCAATTGAGCAAAATTACCAGCTGATCTAACCAAAGCTGCACCTTGACCTGGGCGCAATTCAATGTTGTGAATTACGGTACCCACAGGGATGTTCTGCAATGGAAGTGCGTTACCAATCTCAGGCGCTGCATTTTCACCAGACATCAAAGTAGTGCCAACTTGCAATCCATTAGGAGCAATGATATATCTCTTTTCACCATCAGCATAATACAACAAAGCGATACGAGCCGAACGGTTTGGATCGTATTCGATTGTCTTAACCACTGCTGGTACACCGTCTTTATTTCTCTTGAAATCAATAAAACGGAACTTTCTCTTATGACCGCCGCCGATGTAGCGCACTGTCATCTTACCGACATTGTTACGGCCACCTGTTACGCGCTTACCGCTAACAAGAGATTTTTCTGGTACTGACGCAGTAATTTCTTCAAAAGTACCAATAATCTTGTGTCTCTGCCCCGGTGTTGTGGGCTTAAATTTACGTACTGCCATCTTTTATTTAAATATTGCTATAAAAATCAATAGTATCACCTTCCTTCAATGTCACAATAGCCTTCTTGAAAGCATTTGTGCGACCATTGATGATTCCTGATCTTGTATAACGGCTCTTGTTCTTACCAGCATATCTCATGGTGTTAACTTCAACAACAGTTACATTATACAAAGCTTCAACTTCTTTCTTAATTTCCAATTTGTTAGCTTCCGGACGCACAATAAAACCGAAACGATTCAACTTTTCGGTGATTGCAGTCATTTTTTCAGTTACCAACGGTTTAACAATAATTCCCATTATCTAAGCCTCCTTTTTAATTAAGATAAGATGTTATCAATAGCCTTGAGCGAGCTTTCTGTCACAACAAGAGTCTGAGCATTCAATACAGAGTATGTATTCAATGCTGACGCAATTGCGACATTAGCGCGTTCAATATTTCGGGCTGACAAAAATACATTTTTATTAGCTTCTGGCAAAACAACCAAAACTTTCTTGTCAGCAATTTTAAGATTATTAACCATAGTTACGAAATCTTTAGTTTTTGGAGCTTCGAATGTGAAGTCTTCAACTACCAAGATAGCGTTTTCCTGTGCCTTATAAGACAAAGCTGAACGACGAGCCAAAGCCTTAACCTTCTTGTTCAACTTGAACCAGTAGTCACGTGGCTTAGGACCGAATACGCGAGCACCACCTACCAATACTGGTGAGTTGATATCACCACGGCGTGCACCGCCACCACCTTTTTGACGACCCAATTTACGAGTAGAACCGCTTACTTCTCTTCTTTCCTTTGACTTAAGCACAGTCGAGTATTTGGGAAGCGGTGCTTTCTGTGGGAGTGGCTTAACCGAAGCGGTACTGCATCCTGACTTGGACCAGGTGCCAAGTGCAGTGTTCTGTGGTTGTGTGAATCTGGAGAAAGTGGTTCTCCCGGAAAATCTCATCTCTATAGGAGATGACGCTTTTGGAAAAATTGAAGAATATGATGAATATTACAATCTGATTTCCAAAGCATGTACGAGCCTTAGACATATTGAACTTCCGGAGAGTCTTGAATACATTGGTTCAGAAGCTTTTAACGGCTCTGCTATTGAAGGTGATCTGATTGATGATACAGGCGTCAAGGTTTTGGAAATTCCAGCAAGGGTTCAGAATATCGGATATGATGCGTTTTCAGAGTGTAATAATATATGTGCAGTAAAGATACTTGGAAGCTATCCATTCTATATGTATCGTTCTTTTGATATGTTTACTCCTTTATATGTGCATCCTGATGCCCTTGATGCTTATAAGACAGCTGAATATTGGTCGGAATATACAATTCTACCGTATGATATGATGTCTGTTAGCCTTGGACTTTCAGTGATATTGGGTACTGATGTCGCTTATTCTGACGGTTATTTCAATGCGCCGTTGACTGTTACGGTGACAGGTGATGAGACGAAACTTACAAATGTCTATGAGTATGGATACTATGTCAAGACTACTGACAGGTGGGGAGATGCAGAAATAGAATATTACCCTATTGATGCTTTGAATGTTCCATTGGAGACAACGTTGACTATTTATTCAGAAAATGCTTCATGTGATTATGAAAATCACAAGGCTACCGGTAATGTTGTTCTTGGTTCGTATATCCGTTTGGTAGATGAGACGGTTGTTACATATTCAAATACACCTGTGGAAGTCGTTTACGACAAGAAGCCTTCTGTAAAGTTTACAGACGTCACCACTTCAGTTGATGGTTCGGTCAATTTTGAACTTATATATGAAGTTGAAGGAGCTTACTGGATTTACAATGAGCAACTCAATAAGGAAGGCAATGGCTATTTCAGCATGTCGTCAGTCTATATTGAGGATGGGGTGAATACAACTTCCGGATCATGGAATGTTTATGAAACTCCTGCGGACGGATACATCTATTTTTCTTATTGTGACAGAAATTATGTAGACTATACATCGAACTTTGTCCATCTTTCAATGGATGCGGATTCTGTAGTATCTGCTGAGATAGTGGATTCGATGGAGTAATCACTTCTTCGTTATAAGTTGCACTGCGAGTGCGAGAAGCATGAGCAGGAAGACAAAGGTGCAGATCCTTCCGGTTATGTCGCCGTGGCTTACAAAGAATGTTATGTCGTCGCGAAGCGGAATCTTGCCTTCAATCACAGCCGGCTCCCACCAAGGGGTCGGCTGCTGTATTTCTCCGGTCGGGGTAATTATAGCGCTCACGCCTGTGTTCGCGCAGCGGGCGATTGCGCGACGTGTCTCTATTGCACGGAGTGATGCGTAGCTCAGATGCTGCCGGTAGCCGGGTGTGTCCTTCCACCATGCATCATTGGTTATTATGGTCATTGCACGTGCGCCTTCAAGTATATAACCGGTGTAGTATTCTCCATAGACGGATTCATAACATACGGCGCAACCTAATGGAATTGACTTTCCGCCATCCTTTACGTTCAGAAGAGATATTCCGTCCTGTCCGACACATCTTCCCATGACTCCGCCG
>CALEFD010000009.1 GCA_937876995.1 uncultured Bacteroidales bacterium
AATTATTACATTTTTTGCACACAAGTATTCAACATTATTGTAATACTAAGCGCCCTAATTCTAACCACATACATATCGGTCAGACTATTGGAGCGTAACAAAGGCAAGAGAGGAAGATACTATCTATTTATACGAAAAAGTGTAGATAGAGCTACCATAATAGGCGTAATGATGATTATAATCTGCATACTATCGGCAATGCGTTGTCATATGGGACGCTTCTTCCTTATTGAAAACAACACACTTACCACAATAATGTTCTTTATTCAGGCAATTGCTGTGTTTATATGGGGATTTATAGAATTGTTTTTTGTGGAAGAGATTATTCCACTTAAATCACTGATTAATCCTGTGAAACAGATTTACGATTCGGCACCACAGAATTTAAGTTCAGAAGATATTGCAGACTTGCTTTCATCAGAAACTTCTGAATCCATAAACTTCTATCAGCATATTAACCAAAGGTTTATTGAACTCATGGACAACGACCACATGTATCTTACCCCCGGTATATCGGTTGATGCGGTTGCAAAAGAGATTGGAACAAACAGAGCTTATATTTCAAGATTACTGAATCGTACATACAATTCCACATTTCCGGAATTCATCAACGGTAAAAGAATAAAGTATGCAAAGCAACTGCTTCAAGACGAACCGGAAGCTGTACTTGAATATATAGCTTTAAAAAGTGGATTCTCAACCACTTCGCAATTCACAAGAAAGTTCAAGGAGATGACCGGCCAATCGCCACGTCAATGGCAAAAATCCAACAAGAAAAATATTAGGGCATTATGATAGAAACAATTATACTTTTGGCACCAAGCATATTCTGCCTTATATGGGGTTTGATAAACGTCATGAGCAGTGCAAGAACATATCGCTACTGGATTTTCAGTTTACTTATGTTCACAGCTACCCTATACCTTTATTCTGAGACATTTCTATATGCAGGTTTGAACAGCAAAACTGCACTTATGATTTCTGATTTTGTATATAGATTTGCAGCTCTTGCATTACCTGCTGTTATTATGCTATATGCCAGAAGAGTAGCTTTTCACAAATATCATTCAAACTGGATTACAGCCCTATTAATTACCGGCATTGTCATTGTAACACTAATAGCATATACTGCAAGCATAATTGGAGTAGATAACTGTGTTAAGTTTTATAGTGACAAGAGACTTAATATAGAGTATCCTGTATATAATACAAGCATATACAAGATTCACTATTTCTTCACAATGCCCATATACAAGATTTATGCAAACACAATGTATGTATGCTCCATTATTTACATAGTTTTTTGTTTATACAAAAGAGAGGTAAAATGGCAAATGATTTGGAAATTCCTGAATAACGAAAAGATGGAAAGGCATAACCTGCAGTTGCTTTTTACAATTGTATTCACTCTATTCATCTATGCCAGATTTCTGCTGAAGAAGTCATTTTTGGTCGATTATTCGATTGCTTCCTGTACCGTATCGTTAATTCTATGCATTGTAATCCTTATAGTGGGATACGTAGAGATATTTGTCAAGATGCCAATGATACAAGCTACATCTATATTACATCCAATAGAGGTCATAACAGTTCCCGAGCCTATACACGAATCTACTGAAAAAAGACTGGAAGTAGATTTATCTATAAGCAAAAAATTCCTGGACAACCAAAGCAGACTTAATGAAATGTTTATCGACTTAATGGAAAACAAACACCTTTACACAGAAAAAGGTCTATCTCTTGACGATGTAGCTAAAGCCATGCAGACAAACAAAACATACATATCGTTATT
>CALEFD010000010.1 GCA_937876995.1 uncultured Bacteroidales bacterium
TATTTGCCAGATTTTTGTCTATATCGTCAAAATCGGAGACCATTATTTCACCCCAAGACCAAAATGAATCTAATGTTTCGCTGCTGTTTGTTACCTCTTTGTAGGTGGTGTACAGTTTGCATACCAACTCTATGGGGTCTGCTTGCTCTATCTCTGTCTGTGACTGAAATAACTCTTCTATGGTTAAATAGTTTGGTGACCAGAAGGGCTCTGCAGAACATTGTGCCAGATAATCGTCAAAGAACAGTCGGGCACGTCTGTTTGGAAATACTATTGTGATTCCGGATAATCCTGTTACTGCGGAACAGTAGTTGTCGTAAAGATTTTGAGCTGTAATTTTAAGAAACTGTTCCATAGTCAGCATTTTATTGTTTTGTTATTATAAACATACCAAATATATCCCTCTACATCTGTGAATCCCATCTGTTTTAGTAGTGAGATGTATTCCTCTACCTGATGCAGATAAGATTCGTATTCCTTGCCAAACTTAAAATCTACCACAGTGGCTTTGTTACCCTTTATCATAACTCTATCAGGAATACGTTTTTGCGTAGTTCCATTCTCTCTGAATAGGATAGATGTTTCGTTTAGAAGTCTGTAATTACCATCAAACCAGCCCTTTATTTCCTGTTTGTCTATGGCTTTATGTATGAATTGTTTAATGGATTCGGCGCTTTTTCTGCTATCTATCAGCCCTTCGGCAAGCATACGGTCGGTCTCTCTGTCTATATCTTTTGCAGTGTTGATAGTAGAGAAGAGTCTGTGCAGTAATTTGCCTTGCTCTATATACGTTTCGGTCTTGCTACTATCTTGTGTGTTATCTGCCATATATCGCATTGATTCCGTAGATTGCTTGAATCGGGTGCTGAGCGGATAGTGGCACATATTTATTGCTTGAAGTTCTTTGTTTGCAGTGAGTGGGTTTTGTGATTCCCTTTTTTTCTCCGTTTTATTGCTTGAGACTATTTCACCGCAAGTGTACGATGTAATATGTTCGTTCTTTTCTGTTTCTGTTTGACCTTCTGCAAAATAGGTAAGAATGTCGTAAGTGTTAAAGCCGTTTCTCTTGCCTTTGGTTTGTCCTAATACTATTAAATTGGCTTCGGCTCTGGTAAAGGCTACGTAGAGCAGATTCAAGTTATCAACCAGCGTGTCACCATACTCATCTTGGTAATCATCGGAAAAAACAGACTCTTTAAGCGTAGCTGTACAATCTATAGGAAGCAATGGTAATTTGTTGAAAGGCTCTTTCTTTGGCTCTACCCATAATTTGCTGTTGCTGTCTATCTGCCAATTACAATAGGGTAATATAACGGTATGAAATTCCAGTCCTTTTGATTTATGTATGGTCATCAGTCTTATGCTGTCTGTATGGCCCATAGCTATAGGCTTTTTGTGTAGAATGTTATCCCACTCTTCAATGAACATAGACAACGTGTTGCTTTTTTTCTGTGTAAACAGGCGTAATCTGTCAAAGAAAGAGAATAGGTAAGCATCCTGATTCTCAATGTTGCCAATTTCAAATATGCTGTACAGATTTTCTGCCATTTCGTATAACGGCAAGTGAGTGGATTTTTCCACCCATTCAAGAAATGCCGATGGTATATTACTTGTAATGCTCTCCTGTAATATATCTTCAAATGATATGGTTCTCTGTTTTACATAGCGGTTCCATTCAATGGCAAGAGCTGCAAGCGATATGTTATCTGTAGGATTGCTGATGTAACGCATTGCGTTGATGATGATTCTCAATGCAGGCGATGTCTCCATATAGAATGCTTCATCGGATACCATTCTGTATTCAGGCCTGTTTTCTGCAAACCAACTGCAAATTTGTGCAATATCTTTGTTTCTTCGTGTCAGGATAGTTATATCGCCTTGATTAACTCCTGCCTTGGTAAGCCTGTCTAAATGTTCTGCAATTATACCCGGCATAAGTGCAGTTTCGTCATCCAGACTCTTATTGTTATGAAGTTCCAAACAGATGTAGCCACTACAACCTTTCTTGTTGCTTTGTTGGCATACGTCGGAATATGCACCGGATATGCTGGGGTGTTCTGTAGTGAATGTACCTTTATATACTTCCGATAGATACGATTGTGCTATAGGGAAAAACAGATTGTTGAACTCTATAACTCTGCTGTGGCTTCTGAAATTGGTGTTTAGAGTAATGGTTTTGGGATTATATATGGACATTTCTTGCTCTATACCCGTATTCAGGATGTTCCAATCGCCATTTCTCCAACGATAGATGGATTGTTTGACATCGCCTACCACCAAACACTCTTTGTTTTGCGATAAACACTCAATGAGCAATAGACGAAGGTTCTTCCATTGCAGACGAGATGTGTCCTGGAATTCGTCTATCATTATATGTTTTGTAAAACTTCCGGTATTTTCAAATACAAAAGATGTGTCACCCTCTTCAAGCTGGCTTAGCAGGTGAGTGGTGTCTGCAAGTACAAAGCGATCTTGTTCGCTGTTTTGAGCGGTTATCTCTTTGCGTATAGCCAACAACAGACTCAGTTCGTTCAAGTATCGTTTGGCTGCAGAATATGAGTTGTTGATGTAGATGTATTCTGTATAACTATCTTTTGCTTGTTGTAATAAATCTACAATGATGTCCGATAGGGTGTAGGCATTCCCAACTTTGGTTAATCCGGCTTTTTTCAGAATGCCTTCTGCACCTTTTTCTATACATGAATTAAATGTTGTACTTATGCCTTTTTCTAACACTAATCCTGCCTCAATCTGGGCAAATAACTTTGAAGGGTAGCTTGCTACGTAACTACCGTAATCGGGATTATCATCAATTAACTTCAGTATCTGCTTGCCGCAGTCACAGTGCTTTTTAGCCAATGTTTCTATCTGTTCTTTGCACTTGTTCAAGTCTTTGCGATAGTTAGCTATGCTGTCGGGCTGTTGCAGATATGTTCTTAAATCGTCGCCTTTTTCAAGAAAAGATTCCTGAAACAGTTGGTTGCTGAATGCTTTTATCTTGCTGTCAATATGCCAATTGGAATCGTTTTCTATGTTCTCTATTACGTACTGTACTACATCGTTGTTTTCTCTTGTTCCCGGCTTTAGCTCTGCCAGAAATGTATCTACAGCATCAGAAATAACAGAATCTGTGTCCAATTCCAGTGTCATGCCGGAACCAAGTTGCAGTTCACGGGCCAATCCACGTAAAACCCTCTGGAAGAAACTGTCTATGGTCTCTATGCGGAAATGGCTGTAATCATTCAGTATGAGATTCAGCGCTTTTAGAGCGTTCTCTTTAATTGTACTCTCGGTAAATTTGTCGGGCAGGAACTCTTTTACTTTCTCTAAATATGATGCAGATTCTTCCAACCCGTGTCCAATGCCGTATAGTTGGGATAGAATACGCTGTTTCATCTCTGCTGTAGCCTTGTTTGTAAAGGTTACAGCCAATATATGACGATAATCGGAAGGTTCTCTGACTACCATTGCAATGTATCGTACCGCCAATGTGAATGTCTTTCCTGAACCTGCCGATGCCTTGTATAAAGTAAGTAATGATTGTTCCTGTCTTGCCATAGACATTATATTTTTGCTATCTTACAAAAATAGTGATTGTTTTTATTATTACCTTTGCCTATCTAAAAAAACTTTAAGTTTATTAATTATGGGATATATTTCCTCGGATGACAAAAGAAAAGTAACAACCCAAAGGTTGAAAGAGATGAAACAGCGTAGTGAAAAAATAGCTATGCTGACTGCCTACGATTATACTATGGCTAAGATAGTTGATGCGGCAGGTATTGATATAATTTTGGTAGGCGATTCTGCTTCGAATGTTATGGCAGGTAATATGACCACTTTGCCAATCACACTCGATCAGATGATTTATCATGCTAAATCGGTGGTACGTGCAGTCTCAAGAGCATTGGTAGTGGCTGATATGCCGTTTGGTACATATCAGATTAGTGATGTGGAAGCAGTTACCAATGCTATTAAAATAATGAAAATCTCACATGCAGATGCACTTAAATTAGAGGGTGGCGCAGAGATTCTGCCTTCTGTACGTAGAATATTGGATGCTGGTATTCCTGTTATGGGACATTTAGGACTTACACCACAGTCTATAAATAAGTTTGGTACATACGCTGTACGCGCTAAAGAGGCAGCTGAAGCCGAAAAATTGATAGCCGATGCACATCTTTTGGAAGAGGCAGGTTGTTTTGCTATTGTATTGGAAAAGATTCCTGCAGCTTTGGCAGAGAGAGTTGCATCTGAACTCACTATACCTGTTATAGGTATTGGTGCAGGTGGCGGTGTAGATGGTCAGGTACTGGTTGTGGCCGATATGCTTGGTATGAACAATGATTTCAGCCCTCGTTTCCTGCGTCGTTATGCAGATCTCTATACCATTATAACGCAGGCTGTTGGTAATTATGTAGAAGATGTAAAGAGTAGGGACTTTCCTAACGAAAAAGAGCAATACTAAACGTATAGTATTGCACTTTTATATCCATATAGCAGAGCGTCCAAATGTCTATTTGGGCGCTTTGTAGTATAGGAAGATGGCTATGAACAAATATACTATGTTTGGTAGCCATTCAGCCCAGAATGCCGACATTGTTCCTGCAACAGCAAAGGTTGATGATATAGACTGGAAAAGAATGTAGCCAAAACTTAGACCTAAACCTATTCCAAGATATAAACCCATACCACCCTTTACTTTTCTGCTTGATAGCGATACGCCAATAATAGTCAGAATAAACGATGCAAATGCCATTGCATACCGTTTGTGATACTCTATTTCAAATACCTGGATATTTCCAAAACCTCTCTGTTTTTGTCTCTTGATGTACTCTTTGAGTTCAGGAGAAGTCATAGTCTCTTGCTGACCTTGTGTAATAAGAAAGTCATTTGGCTCCATAGGTATTATTGTGTCAAGTTCAGAACCTTGACGAATTACCTCTACGTCGCCGGAAAGGTCTCTTATCATATAGTTTTTAGCTATCCAATGATGTTTGTCGGTTGACAGGGTGTCGTATTCTATGCTACGAGCAGTCATGTGTGACACCAATTTCTTATCGACAAACTTATCTAATGTAAAACGATAACCCATCTGGTTGTATGTCTCAAAACGTTCCATATATGCTATCACGCCTTCATCTACTTCCAATTGTATGTTTCTTGCAGATGTAGATGAACTCTTCTTCTTGTTCATATAGACGTTTTTGAACTCATTCAGCGTGACATTTCCCTTTGGTATAACATAAGATCCCAATCCCAATGTAAGCAGGGCGATGAATGCCGCAGATATCAGATAGGGCACCATCATTCTTTTAAAACTGAGTCCGGTAGAGAACATTGCGATAATCTCTGAATTATCGGCCAGTTTTGAAGTAAAGAAGATAACTGCTACAAATACAAATAACGGGCTGAACAGATTTGCAAAGTATGGGATAAAGTTAAGATAGTAATCAAAGATAACCGCATGGAACGGTGCTTCCTTTAATTTATCTATATGCTCGTTGTAATCGAACACTACCGATATGGCAATTATCAGCGCAATAGAGAAGAAGTAGGTTCCAAGAAACTTCTTTATTATGTACCAATCTAATTTGTTCAGTATTTTAAATCTGAATTTTCCCATTATCTCTACTTTTAGTTTGTTATAAACGTTGCATAAAACGCTTTACCATAATCTGTTTCCAACTGCTGTAGTTGTCTGCAAGTATATTCTTTCTGGCTTCGCCAACCATCCATAGATAGAATGCCAGATTGTGGATTGATGCTATCTGTAGTGCCAAATACTCTTTGGCTTTGAATAGATGGTGCAGGTAAGCTTTTGTGTATAGTCTGTCCACGTATGATGCTCCGTCCGGTTCAATAGGAGAGAAATCGTTCTCCCATTTTTTGTTTCTTATGTTTATAATACCGTCTTTGGTAAAGAGCATTGCATTCCTGCCATTTCTTGTAGGCATTACACAGTCAAACATGTCAACTCCGCGTTCTATGCCCTCTAATATGTTCTCCGGAGTGCCAACTCCCATCAAATATCTGGGTTTGTCTTTTGGTAGTATGCCATTTACAACCTCTATCATTTCGTACATAACTTCTGCAGGTTCTCCTACAGCAAGTCCACCTATAGCATTGCCTTCACAATCCTTTGATGCAATATATTCTGCCGATTTGGTACGTAAATCTTTATATACGCAACCTTGAACAATAGGGAACAGAGACTGATGATAACCATACTTAGACTCAGTTTCGTTAAAACGAGTTATGCATCGGTCTAACCATCTGTGGGTACGCTCCATAGATTGTTTAGCATAGTTGTAATCGGCTGTTCCCGGTGTACATTCATCGAAAGCCATTATTATGTCTGCACCTATGGAGCGTTCTATGTCCATCACTCTTTCCGGAGTAAACAGATGACGCGAACCATCTATGTGGGACTGAAAAGTAACACCCTCTTCGGTCATCTTGCGTAATCCTGTTAGAGAGAATACCTGGAAGCCACCGCTGTCGGTAAGCATTGGGCGGTCAAAGCCATTGAACTTATGCAGACCGCCTGCCTGTTCCAGTATCTCTAATCCGGGACGCAGATACAGATGATAAGTGTTGCCCAAAATAATTTGTGCCTTAATGTCGTCTTTCAGTTCATCTACGTGTACAGCCTTTACAGAACCTACAGTTCCTACAGGCATAAAGATAGGAGTCTCTATCTGACCATGGTCTGTAGTGATAATTCCGGCACGGGCTTCAGTAGCCTTATCGGTATGTTGCAGTTGAAAAGTTAGCTTAGACAATGTTGGGGCTTATTTAGGGTCAAACTTATTATGCTGTTATCTCAAGTGCGTTATTTACTTTTTCGTTTAGTAACGCAATGTTCCATACCTCTGTAATGTTATCTACATAGTGGAATGTCACTCCTTTCAGGTACTCTGACGGTATCTCCTCTATGTCGCGTCTGTTTTCTGAACAGAGTATGATCTCTTTTATTCCGGCACGTTTGGCTGCCAATATCTTCTCGCGTATTCCACCTACCGGCAATACTTTACCGCGTAATGTTATTTCGCCTGTCATAGCCAAATTGGCCTTTATTTTTCTTTGGGTGAATGCCGATGCAATGGATGTTGCCATAGTTATACCTGCCGATGGACCATCTTTCGGTATAGCTCCTTCCGGCACGTGAATATGTACATTCCAGGAATTGAATACGGTTGAATCTATGTTAAGCAAACCGGCGTGGGCCTTTATGAATTCCAAAGCAAGCATAGCCGATTCTTTCATCACATCGCCTAAGTTACCTGTCAATACCAATTTGCCCTCTTTGCCACGGCTTAAACTTGTCTCCACAAACAGAATTTCACCACCGACCGCAGTCCAGGCAAGTCCTGTAACCACACCTGCATAATCGTTGCCCTGATATTTGTCGCGAGAATATGGTTTTGTGCCTAACAACTCTTTTAAATCAGATGGCTGAATAGTAACTTTTGTAAATTCCTCTGCACCTTCTGAAGCATATTTGTATGCCATTCTACGGCATATTTTGCCAATCTTCTTTTCCAGTTCTCTAACACCCGATTCGCGAGTGTAATCTTCTATGATTGCTTCAATAGCCTTATTGCTTATGCTGATAGCTTTTTTAGGAATGCCGTTCGCTTCAATCTCTTTAGGAATAAGATGACGCTTTGCTATCTCTTTCTTCTCTTCTGTTATGTAACCGCTCACTTCAATCAATTCCATGCGGTCCAATAGTGGTGATGGAATGGTGTTTAGGTTGTTGGCGGTAGCTATGAACATAACCTTTGAAAGGTCATAATCTATATCTAAGAAGTTGTCATGGAATGCACTGTTCTGTTCCGGATCTAAGACCTCGAGTAGAGCAGCGGCAGGATCGCCCTGATGAGTCATCTGGCTAATCTTGTCAATCTCATCAAGTATAAATACAAGGTTTGATGAACCTGCCTTTGTAATTCCCTTGATGATTCTGCCCGGCATGGCGCCTATGTATGTTTTGCGATGTCCGCGAATCTCCGATTCATCGTGCAGACCACCCAATGAAACGCGAACATATTTGCGCTTCAATGCGTGTGCAATAGATTGTCCTAAAGATGTCTTACCTACTCCCGGAGGACCATACAGACAGATGATAGGCGATTTGAAATCTCCACGCAGTTTCATTACTGCAAGATGTTCCAAAATACGCTCTTTAACCTTTTCCAAACCGTAATGCTCTTTATCCAATGCCTTCTGAGCATTCTTCATATCCAGATTGTCTTGGGTGTATTCGTTCCAAGGCAGGTTAAGAATGGTTTGCAAATAGGTAAGCTGTACATTGTAATCGGGGGTTTGTGAATTGGTGCGCTCTAATTTGTTCAGCTCCTTTTCAAAAATCTGTCGAGTCTCTTCATTCCACTGTTTTTTTGCAGCTTTTTGACGCATCTCTTCAATTTCCTGATCTTGAACGCTGCCTCCCAATTCGTCCTGTATGTTTTTTATCTGTTGTTGTAGGAAATACTCTTTTTGCTGCTTGTCCAGATCTTCGTGAGTACGCTTTTGAATACTCATTTTGAGTTCTGCCAATTGCAATTCTCTATTAAGGATTGAAAGTAAACGTAGTGCTCTTTCTATTATGCTCTTCTCTTTCAGTAATCTTATTTTATCCTTAATGGCAAATGGTATGTTTGAACAGATAAAGTTTACTAAAAACATACCATTGTTTATGTTCTTTAGTGCAAAGGCAGCATCTGGTTGTGTAACATCAGAACTCTTTATGAATTTGATGGTCATATCTTTACAGGTGTCGATAATAGCATCGAATTCTTTGTCTTTTGCCGGTGGAATTATTTCCGGAAATGCTTCAATACGTCCGGTAAGATACGGAGTGCTTGATACAATCTCTGTCAGTCTTATTCTCTGCAAACCCTGAAGCACAATAGTTGTGCCGTGGTCGGGCATCTCAAAGACACGTACCACTTTTGCCAAAGTACCTATTTGGAACAGGTCTTTCTGCATAGGGAACTCTGTGTTTGGTTCTCTCTGACAGAAAACAGCTATGTTCTTTCCTTGTGCAACAGCGTCGTTCACAAGTTGTAACGACGATTGGCGTCCTACTGAAACAGGTAGTACTACACTTGGAAAAAGAACCATATTTCTAAGCGGAAGTATAGCTGCAAATTCTTCTACATCTATGTTAAACAGACCCTCTTCGTTCCCGTCGTAATCGGCAATCATTGAGAAAGCCGGATTCTGCTCATTAAACTCTCCTTCAGATGGGTCTCCCTTTATTCTTTTCTTAGCCATTATTATACTAGTAGTATTGTTTTCAAACTGCGAAGTTAGTGAATTGTAGTCAAAGGTTACTCAAAACAGCTCTTAAAAGCGCTAAATAAACAAAAAAAAGTAACTTTGTGCCCGGATAAGTTACAACTATGGCAGGCAATTCCTATTTCCAATTCAAACAGTTTGTTGTTAATCAAGAAGATTGTGCAATGAAAGTGGGTACCGATGGGGTACTTTTGGGCGCTTGGTTCAATTTTCCGGAAAACGGTTCTGTTTTAGACATAGGAACGGGCACCGGACTTATAGCACTGATGGCTGCTCAACGCGGTGCAGACAGTGTTGTAGCAGTGGAAATAGATGAAAAAGCGGCAGCACAGGCTGCAGCAAATGCGGCCTTATCCAAATGGAAGGATATTATCACTGTGGTGCATTCAGATATTGCTTGCTTTTCAGATACTGATAAACGTTTTGATGCAGTGGTGTGTAACCCGCCTTTTTTCAGAGACTCTTTACGCTCTCCGGATTCTGTACGTTCACAAGCCAGACACAACGATACATTGAGCTACGAAAAACTTGCTGAAGTGGTAAATTGTCTGTTATCTGATGACGGTCTGTTCTCTCTTGTTCTGCCATACGACATGGCCGATACTTTTATCTCTGTAGCTGCAAAAAATGGATTGTATCTGTACAAACGTACCAATGTGGTTACTCGTAAAGGAAATCAACCCAAAAGAGTTCTGTTGTCACTTTGCAAGCATATGAAAGTTTGTGTGACAGATGAATTGGTAATGTTTGATGAACTTAATAATGAGACTCCTGAATATATCTATCTTGTAAGAGATTTTTATCTAAAGTATTGACGCTTTTATAGGGCTTGTAGTAGGCTATATTTCTCTCTCTTTAATGGGCGTTGCCACTTTGAGTCCCTTTGGAACTATCTGAACATTGATAGTTTTGTCTAATACTGTAGGTTCACCATCTATATGTACCACTCCATCTTTTTTTCTTATAATGGTAAGTGATTCTGTTTTATGAGTTATAATCTTCTTGTTCTTGTCAAGCTGTTTGTTAAATAGCTGATAGGCAAGGGTAGGTATGTCCAATGGTGTGAAAGGAGGAACTATGGTTATATCCAATAATCCATCCTTGACGGATGCTAAAGGAGCTATATAGGCATTATTGCCCCATTGACCTGCATTGGCGCAAGTTACAATAAATGCTTCTATGTTCTCTTCTCCTGATTCTGTCTGTATTACTATGGGCTCGTCTTTGTGGTATAGAGCTTCTTGTAAGATTTTTTCAATGTATGTAATTACACCTCTTACTTTTGAATCGGCAAAGCGTTTGCTTACATCTGCATCAAAACCTAAACCGCAGGTGCAAAAGAATGGATGTTCATTTATTGTGCCGTAATCAATATCTTCAATCTTGTGCTTATTTAGCCATTTAATGGAATGTACCGGGTCCATTGGGATTCCTAAATGTCTTGCTAAACCATTGCCTGAACCGCAAGGAATGATTCCCATAGGTGTTTCCGTTCCTATAAGTCCGCATCCCACTTCGTTTACAGTTCCGT
>CALEFD010000011.1 GCA_937876995.1 uncultured Bacteroidales bacterium
CGAAGAATACCATTTTGGAATTTACATTCTGTTCTATATGTCGTTGGGCTAATGAGAGTTCCTCCGTTAGTCCTATAATGTTTCTCTCGTTTACAAATGGAGCAAATCTTGTAGAGAAGTTCTGCTCTTGCACTGTAAGGTAGTTAAGTGATGGGTTGTGAAAATTGCAGATAAAATTTTCACGTATCATACGTTGGCAATAGGTTAAAAACCTTTTTTGCCATTCACGACCATACGATGCCAATGTCTCTGCCAATGTCTTTATCTCTCTTACATTTCTTGCGTATGCCAATCGCATAATCTGCATGAAATATTCAAGATACTCTTGACTCTCTTCGTTTATTTGTATTGTTTGAAGAGCTTTATGCCAACTGCCGGAACAGATATGAGATATATTCTGTGCAGAGGCACTGTCTAAACTATATGGCGGCTGTTGGAGTCTGGCAGTTATTTCGTTCTCCGACAGTCGTTTGAACTCTATTCGTTGTGTACGGCTTATTATAGTTTCCAATATCATTTCCGGATTATTAGAGACCAAAATGAACACCGTTTTCTGCGGGGGCTCTTCTAACAGTTTAAGCAGGCTGTTTGAACAAGCCGGATGCATCTTTTCCGGATACCAGATAATTGCAATTTTGTAACCTCCTTCGGTAGATTTCAGAGATAGTTTGTTGGTGATTATATCACTTTCGGCTGCAAATATCTGTGCTTGTTTGTTTTCTGCTCCAAGTGATTCAAGCCACTCTTCTAAGTTGAAATACTCCTTTTCGGTTATTATCTCACGCCAACTCTTTATTTCGTCATCACATCGGGTTGGATTTTGCGATGACTTGCTTTTGTTGATAACAGGATATACAAAATGTAGGTCGGGATGTACAAGTTTGTTCATCTTGTAACACGATGGGCAAGTACCGCAAGAATCGTTTTCAGAACTATTCTTACATAGCAGATAACGGGCAAAAGCTATAGCCATCTGAAGCTTGCCTGTGCCTTCCGGGCCACTGAACAGCAGTGCGTGAGGGATTGTACCCTGACGCACCATATTCAGCAGTCTTGCTTTAATATCTTCTTGTCCTATAATATCCTTAAAATACATTTGTATATGTCTGGTTTACAGGATTGTACAACCGCAACTTGGCTTTAGCTGTTTGAAGAAATCGTTACCCTTGTCATCTACAAGAATAAATGCAGGGAAATCTTCTACTTCAATCTTCCAGATAGCCTCCATACCCAGTTCAGGATATTCTACGCATTCAATAGACTTGATGTTGTTCTGTGCAAGTATGGCAGCAGGACCACCTATTGAACCTAAATAGAAACCACCATGTTTCTGGCAAGCATTTGTAACGTCTATTGAACGGTTACCCTTTGCCAACATGATAAGTGAACCTCCATTAGCCTGGAATTCGTCAACGTATGGATCCATACGTCCGGCTGTAGTTGGTCCCATTGAACCGCAAGCCATTCCTGCAGGAGTCTTTGCAGGACCTGCATAGTAGATAGGATGGTTCTTCATATATTCCGGCATTGGTTCGCCTGCATCAAGACGTGCTTTGATTTTTGCGTGGGCTATATCGCGTCCTACTATGATAGTACCGTTAAGTGAGAGTCTGGTAGATACAGGATACTGGCTCAATATCTTACAAACTTCACTCATTGGCTGGTTCAGATCTATTTTTACAACTTCGCCTTCGCCTGCATTTCTCAACTCTTCAGGTATCAGTTCGTATGGTTTGTCGTCCATCTTTTCAATCCAGATACCATCCTTGTTAATCTTACACTTGATGTTACGGTCTGCAGAACAGCTTACGCCTAAACCTATAGGGCAGCTTGCGCCATGACGTGGCAGACGTATTACGCGTACATCGTGAGCCATATATTTGCCGCCAAACTGTGCGCCCAAACCAATCTTGTAAGCCTCTTGTAATAGCTGTTTTTCTAACTCTATGTCGCGGAATGCACGACCGGTTTCATCGCCTGTAGTTGGAAGTTCGTCATAATTGTGTGTAGATGCAAGTTTAACTGTTAACAGGTTCTTTTCTGCACTTGTTCCACCTATTACAATTGCAATATGGTATGGAGGACAAGCTGCTGTTCCCAAACTCTTCATCTTTTCTACAAGGAATGGAACCAATGTGCCGGCATTCTGTATGCGTGCTTTGGTCTCCTGATAGAGATATGTTTTGTTTGCAGAACCACCACCTTTGGTTACGCAGAGGAAATGATATTCCATACCTTCTGTAGCCTCTAAATCTATCTGTGCAGGCAGATTGCATTTGGTGTTAACTTCGTCATACATAGTAAGCGGAGCGTTCTGGCTATAACGCAGGTTCTCTTCTGTGTAGGTTTTATAAACACCTAATGAAAGAGCCTCTTCGTCACAGTAACCTGTCCATACCTGCTGACCTTTTTCACCATGAATAATAGCTGTACCGGTATCCTGACAAAGCGGTAACTTACCTTTTGCAGAAACTTCTGCATTGCGCAAGAATGTAAGAGCTACATACTTGTCGTTATCGCTTGCTTCCGGGTCTCTCAATATTTTGGCTACCTGTTCGTTGTGTGAACGGCGCAACAGGAACGATACATCGCGGAAAGCGGCATTAGCCATTTTTGTAAGACCCTCCTTTTCAATTTTCAGGATAGGTTTGCCTTCGAACTCGCTTACACTTACATGATCTTTTGTAAGCAGATAGTACTCTGTTTTGTCTTCGCCCAACTGAAACATTGGAGCATACTTGAATTTATCCATATCGCTATATTTTTATTGTTCGTATTCTGTATCGGGGTAGAGGAAATCGTTGTACGGATATTTCTGTACGTGAAGCTGTTTCACCCTGTCGTAAAGCACGCTTCTCAGTTCCTCTATATTGGTTCGTTTGGTTGCAGAGATGAATAGACATTCTCCGTCTAATTTTGCCATCCAGGTCTGCATCAGTTCTTCAATTGTAACATTCTCTTTTGTGGCAGGCGTCAAATCATCGGCCTCTTTTTCTACCCATGAATATGCATCTATCTTATTGAATATCACAATGCTGGGCTTATCTCCTGCGCCAAGTTCAGACAGTGTCTTTTCCACAACTGTCATCTGGTCTTCAAAATCGGGGTGCGATATATCTATTACGTGAAGCAAAAGGTCGGCTTCGCGAACTTCGTCCAGTGTGGATTTGAATGATTCTACCAAATCTGTGGGTAGCTTGCGAATAAATCCTACAGTATCGGAAAGCAGGAACGGCAGGTTTTCTACTACTACTTTTCTAACTGTGGTGTCAAGTGTTGCAAAGAGTTTGTTTTCTGCAAAAACATCGCTCTTTGACAGCAGATTCATCAGTGTGGATTTACCTACGTTTGTATATCCAACCAGCGCTACGCGGATTAATCTGCCACGATTTTTGCGCATTGTCGATTTCTGTCTGTCAATATCTTGCAGTTGCTGTTTAAGCCACGAAATTCGTTTGGTTATTATTCGGCGGTCCATTTCAAGCTGGGTTTCACCCGGTCCGCGCAGACCAACACTACCCTTACCGCCTCCGGCACCTGAACCACCACCCTGGCGTTCCAGGTGGGTCCACATTCGTTGCAGTCTGGGCAACAGATATTTGTACTGTGCCAGCTCTACCTGTGTCTTTGCGTGGGCTGTTTGTGCACGCATGGCGAATATGTCCAATATTAGTGATGTCCTGTCCAGAACTTTTACGTTCAGAGCCTTTTCAATGGCTGACATCTGTTTGGCTGTCAGTTCATCGTCAAATATAGCCATTCCCACTTCGTCTTCAAGGTCGGCCATTTTATCTATGTAGGCTCTTATCTCTTCTAATTTACCTTTTCCAACGTATGTGGCAGAATTTGCTGCTGTGATTTTCTGGGTAAAACGACGCATAACCCTTACTCCGGCAGTATCTGCCAGAAACTCCAGTTCGTCAAGATACTCTTCTGTCTTGCGCTCGTTCTGTTCCTGGGTGATGATACCTACAAGTACGGCGGTTTCTGCTCTATTATCGGCTGTTACTATAAATTCTTCTTTCATTTTTCTTCTCTCTTCTTTTCTTCTTTTCCTCCCACTATCATTACTATCTCTCCTTTGGGTTCGTGAGCAGTAAAGTGTTCTATCAGTTCGCCAAGTGAGCCCCGTACACACTCTTCGTGTATTTTCGAAATCTCGCGACAGACTGCTGCAGGTCTTTCACTGCCAAAAGCCTCTGCAAACTGTGTCAGTGTTTTTACTACGCGATATGGCGATTCATAGAATATCATTGTTCTGGATTCATCTTTAAGTGATGCAATCTTGGTAGCACGTCCCTTTTTTTGTGGTAGAAAACCTTCAAAACAGAATCTGTCGCAGGGTAGGGCTGAATCTACAAGTGCCGGAACAAAAGCTGTTGCTCCCGGCAGACATTCTACATCTACTCCGCAGCTAACGCATTGACGTACCAGCATAAAACCCGGATCGGAAATAGCCGGAGTTCCTGCATCGCTTATCAAGGCTATAGATTCACCGCTCAAAATGCGTTCTGCTATGTGAGAAACTGTTTCGTGTTCGTTAAATTTATGATGTGACTGTAGTGGCTTCTTTATATCAAAATGCTTTAACAGAATACCGCTGGTGCGGGTATCTTCTGCCAGAATAAGGTCAACTTCTTTCAATATTTTGATTGCCCTTAATGTTATATCTTCCAGATTTCCTACCGGGGTAGGTACCAAGTATAATTTTCCTGCCATCTTTTTAGTCATTATCAGAGAGCAAAATTAAATAAAATAATTCTCAATTTATGCAATTTGCCACCTTATTAAATGGGTTAAAATTTTTATATGCCATAAATATAGTTGTTTTAACTCATTTGTACTATCTTTACATTCTGTATGCAAAGAATTTTTACGTAAGAAATATGAAAAAAATATTGAAGTTTTCAGGCATAGTATATCTGCTGTTGTTTTTTGCGGCAATATCCATTTTTTACTTATTGTATGTCCCTTACCAGATAGGTTTTAAAGAGCAGGCCGGCATCTTTATGTTTCTCTCCTCTTATCTGGAGCAATATTTGCAAAAACCGGCCATTTTATCGGGAATTTTGGGCGATTTTCTGACACAGTTTCTGGCACTAAAGGTGTGGGCTGCAGCTATTCCTTTGCTACTGCTTCTGCTTGTGTGGATTGGGACAGTTTGTTTACTAAAAAAGGCTGGAGGAAAATCGGCATCGTATATTAGTGCACTATTGGTGGTAGCGGTAGAGGTAGGATTGATAGTCTTTCTTAATTATCCGTTGTCATCTACTGTAGGTCTTGTCATTTCTATCTGGACTGCAAACCTTCTGGCTGCTATCTCAGACAGAACATTCTCAAGAATCAGTTTTATTATAGTCATACCATTGCTATATGTATTGAACGGTGCTTCAGTCTTTACCTTTATGATAGCAATGATAATTCTGAATCTAAAGGACTGGAAGTTTTATATCCCAACCTCTATTGCCGGATTTCTAATTGTTGCATTGATGGGACATTTTTATAATCTCACTTTATTGCAATCTTTAATTTATCCGGTTATGAATGGATATGTGGTTCCACCTGCTGTTTTTCTGGCTCTTGTGCCAGTAGCATTTCTCATTGCAATGATTTGCGGAAAATTCAATGTGTATGGATGGATTATGGCGCTTCCTGTATCGGCAGCACTGTTTTTAGCTATGTATCTTTCGTATGACAAGAAAACTGAATATGCAGTAGAATTGGCTACTCACGCATATAACGATGATTGGGCGCAGGTTAAAAGAATGTCGTTAGATAACAAACTGAATCATCGCTTGGGTATCTTCTATAGAAATCTCTCTTTTGCAAAAGAGGGTAAACTTGCTCAGGAACTCTTCAAATATCCGCAGATGGCTGCCGATGGTCTCTTTATGAATCTGCAGCCGGGTGTAACATTTCTTGAGGTTTTCAGCTATTTGGATCAGTTGTTAGAAGTGGGCGATGTGTCGCAAGCTACTGATTGTGCTCTTTTGTGTCAGACTGTTATGCCAAAAGCATATTCATCTCGCGGAATTAAAAATCTGGCCGAGATAGCATTGATAGTAGGCGATAAGGATGTAGCCAACAAATATCTTGATATGCTTCAAGCTACATCGCTTCATAAAAAGTGGGCGCTAAAGATGAAAGAGTATATGGCAGCAGATTCGCTTCCTTCGGAATATATTCCATATCGTAACAGAATGCCTCTATATGATTATGCATATCGGCAGAACAATTGGTACGAATCATTATCGGCAATGGCTAATGCAAATCCCTATAATGTAACAGCAATAGATTATCTGCTTTCGGCCTGTCTGTTAAACAAGAATTACCAGACATTTGTATCCTACTACGACAGATATTATCTGAATAAGCTGGACAGATTGATTCCTGTTCCCGATGTATATCAGCAAGCTTTGTTGTTGCAAGCAACCGATGATGAAAGCCTGCAACAGTTAATGGAAAAATATGGTATCTCTATGCAGATGGTTGAATACTATTTCGCTTTTGTTGATGCACAGGCAGAAACACAAGGCGATATTCGTTATTTGGCAGATTTTGCTGGTACCTATTGGTATTATATGATTTTAGCAAGATTTAATGCACAATGATTATGAAAAAGATATTTATAGTACTTTCTACCGCATTGCTTATATTGGCAGGCTGTTCAAAAAGCAGTACAACCATAACAGTAGATAATATTTTTCCATACTATTCCGATGTGGTTCTGCCATGTAATATAGCACCCCTTAACTTTATGGTTGAGGGTGCAGACAAGGTGTCAGTATCCATTAAGGGCAACAGTGAATATACCTTCTCAGATGGTGGCGAAACTCTGTCATTTCCACTAAAGAAATGGAAAAAAATGCTCAGCGCAGAGAAAGGAAACAGCCTGAATGTATCTGTTTATGTTAATGGAAATGCAGATGCATTAACCACCTTTAAATGGACAATTTCTGCCGATTCCATCGATAAATATTTAAGTTACAGACTTATTGAACCAGCATACGAAGTGTGGTCTGACATTAAAATAGAGGAGCGTAATATGGAGTCCTTTTCAGTTCGTTATATAGGCGATAACAATACTGCCGACAAATGTTGTATAAACTGTCACACTACAAACAAACAGGGTACATCGTTTATGCATCTTCGTGGCGCAAACGGAGGTACTATCTTGAACAGAAATGGTGAAATCATTAAGTTGAACACTAAAACCGAAACAACAGGAAATACTGTTTATGGTGATATTTCAACAGATGGCAGATATGGTGTGTTTACCACTGCCGATATTAAGTTTGCCATACATTCCCACTATACACAGCGTATGGAGGTATATGATTCATCCAGTGATTTGGTGGTTTTGGATTTTGATAACCTGACAGTTACCGATGCTCCATCAGTAAAAGGTAGTGAATATCAGGAAACATTCCCCTGTTTCTCTCCAAACGGTCAGACTATATTCTTCTGTAGGGCCAAACATCAGCCTCAGCCTGATAGTCTTAAACAGATGAAATACGATATCGCCGCCGTTCAGTTTGATCCAGAATCAGGTAAGATAGGCAATAAGGTTTACACTGTGGTAAGTACAGAGGGTAAAGATCTGTCATTCAGCCATCTGAAATGTTCTCCGGATGGACTCTACTTGATGGCAACAGCAGCATCGTATGGAACATTCCCTGTGTGGCATCAAGAGAGCGAACTTTGGCTAATAGATCTGCGTACCGGTGCTGTAAATATTATGCAAGATACCAACGATCGGTATGCCGATACTTATCATAGCTGGAGCAGTAACAGCCGTTGGGTGGTATTTGCATCAAAGCGTGACGATAAGGTGTATGGACGTCCATATATAGCGCACATAGATGAAAACGGTCAGGTATCAAAAGCATTCTTGTTGCCTCAGCGCAATCCAAAACTCTATAAAACTACGTTGAAATCGTTCAATTTGCCAGAACTTTCATCGTGGAAAGAGAACTACAATGCTCGCGATATCTCTGTTCTATACAACAATATTGAACCTACCCAAGTTACATACAAACAGTAACTAAGCATCTCGCCACGAATGTGGAATAACTACCGGTGGATGGGTAGGGATGAACTGCTCTACAGAGTCTTTCTTCTGTTCCTTGGTCTGTTCTGTATTGTTGTTTCCTGCTAAATGTTTTTAACAAACAAGTATTTTGTTGAAAATAAAATGTTTCCGCAGTATAATTGAATTACTACGGAAACAATGATTATTACTATGGTAATTCATGGTGCTATAGACAAAAAGTGTGTAAATACACAAAAAATGTCTCAGACTCCGCGCTTGGTTTGTGATTAAACCACTATATTTGCAGACGAAAAGTGTGTAAATACACAAAAATTGTATCTGTATGAAATTCGAAAGAGAATATTACATTGAAAAGTTGATAAGTAGCAAGCATAATCATTTGATAAAGATTGTTAC
>CALEFD010000012.1 GCA_937876995.1 uncultured Bacteroidales bacterium
GTATATTGCAGTCTTACGGTGAATTTATTGCTCCTGCACTTGTATCGCTTTTTTCTAATTTTTTTTGGTTTTGTATTAAACAACTAATTAGTTTTTATCCTAGTATATTATTTTTTGGATTTTTATATAATGTAAATATATGGATTTTATTATTGTTACCAATCTTTTTGATATTTATAAAATTTATTGGAAATATATCTTTCATTCATCAAGAAATATCTCCAATTAGTTTTTAAAAAGTGTCGTTCAATAGTGTCATCAATTGCAATTTGGTTATATGTACGAATCCTAACTTTATTAACAGCGGCAGTTAATAATTTTACAACATGAAATAAATCTATAACAAACATAGCTTTAGGAAAATATTTATTCTTAATCCGAGAGTATCCTTCATACATATCAGAAATGAAAACTTTTACCCTGTTGCGTTCAAATATTTTAATATTTGAAAAGTATGCTTCTAAATAAGACATTTGTCTATTTGGCAAAATATCAACAACTTCACCAGTGAAAAAGTCACTTAAAACTACACAGTATTTTCCATCTGTGTCACCTTCGAAATGTTTCTCGTCAATGCATAAATATTCTGGTAAAGGTAATCTAGGAACATTAGTAGTATATTCATCAAAAATCTTTATACAAAGTTCTGAACTGTTCATCACGGCTACATCAAACTCAAACTTTGTTACTATAGGCTCACCACCTAACAATACAGATTTGATTTGTGCCATTTCTAGTGCTTGATTCTCATTTTCTGACAAATAAAAACCTTTACCAAAATCTTTGTTCGGTTTTGACATTTCAAGATTAATCTTATCGATAGATATATTTGAACCGTGATACAATATCATAACTCACCACCATTTTTATTACAATAAAGGGCAACGTAATCAACTACTTCCCTAAAATCTAAAGTATGAAGAATTCCATAGTGTTGTTCTACAAAATCAACACCGTTATGCATACGAATATATTTATAAGCCTGCTTATCCGTCAAACCAAAATGTTTTGCAAACTCATTTACCAATGCAATTATATACTCTATTAAATCTCTAGTGTTGTAATTCATAAAACCAAACTAAATACCATTGCACCGCAAAGATAATATATTCTTCGAAAGAATTTACACCAAACATTTTGATTTTATGTAACATTCTTATTTTTAACATATCGTAAAATTTGGTATTTTTGTCACTTTACATACAACAGATAAGATGACTATTAAACAAATTGTATCAACATATAAATCGCATCAAGCAACACCTTGCCCGCTAACAGAAAGGTTGGTTGGCGCAGGATATCAACAAACTAGCGGTGGATACATAGATAGAGCGAAAGAGTTGTCTATTGAAATTAATTATAGAAAAAACAAGCCATCTCAATATTGGCATTTAATGTCTTATTGCGACAAGAAGAATGAAAGTGACATTTTTGGGAAAAGCATTGTTTGTGGGGAACTAATATTTTGGATGGCAGAAGTGCTAAATTGTGTGCCAAAAACCGAAATGGAAAGTCTTCTAAACAAAATTATCGCCAGTGGCACTGCAGTTAAAAATGGCATTATTGTATATGATAGAAGGAGATGGAACAAGGAGATACAAAATCTCTGTTTTGACAAGATTGCCAATAAAATAGAGATTAGCATCCAATAAAGATTTTAATTAAGTATTTATCATCCGCAAATAGTCATTTATTCTTTTATTTCTTTGCTCGACGAATGTCAGTTCATTTTCAATCCATAACATATACTCATCAGGCGATTTAGGCAAGGGTATTTTTGTAAACTCTTTAAAATCCATCCAAAAATTCACCTTACTATAATCTGAATTCACACAATCTTGAAGCAAGAAAAAATCAACATATCCTTTAAAATCTACAAACAAATCGAAGAATGCTTTGTTTTTACCCAATACTTCGTATAATGGTGATGGTTGATTCTGATAATACAAACGAATACACTCTAAAGTTAAATCCCATCTATCCTTTATATACGGATTGCATCCACGAGATTGGTTAATTCCTCCTGCAATTTTAGGAAAAATTATTTTGCCACCGATTGTACAAGATTTACGTATATAATGTTCAATATAGGAATGATAATCAGGTAGTAATCTTGAGACTTTTTCAATCATTTCCCTATATCTTTTATATCTGAAACTAACAATTATAGAATCATTACCAAAACGAAAATCGCCCCAATACAAAGAATTATCATTTTGTTTGATTTGTAGCGACATTATTTGACCATTGGGCAGTTCCCTACTCCACAACCTTTGACTATACATGCATAATGTTCTACTTTTCAAATCCGGATCATTACCTGCATGACCTAAAAGAGAATCTGTTTCCCAATAATTTGTCCAATAATTGGGAGTATCAGTTGTAAAATCAAAGCTTGTATCTATATCAAACATAACAACTCACTAAAACTACATTTTAAATCTACATCACAGCAATTGTTGTTTAGTACTTCACTTTGAAATAGTCAAGTAAAGTCTTGTAGTTGTCTTGTGCGGTTAGACAGGTATCCATCAAATAACCCTTGATGTGAGGCCAGTGTTGCAGACCGCGATAGTAAAACATCTTTAATTCATCGGTAATGATGAACGGCACATGTCCGTTAGCCAAACATTCTTTAAACATCACGAGGCGTCCCACACGTCCGTTTCCATCCTGAAATGGGTGTATGCACTCAAACCGATAGTGCAAGTCAAGGATATCCTCCAGTGTTTTTTCGCTCTTGGTATTATATTCCTTCAACAGACTTTGCATCGCCTGGTGCACTTCCTCAGGAGGCGTAGTCTCTTTGCCACCCACCTCATTTGGCAGACGCTTGTATTCGCCTACAGCAAACCATTCGTGCCGACTATCAGATGTTCCACTCTTCAGCATCGCATGCAGTTCTTTAACAAAACTTTCCGTGAGGCGTTCTTCTGCACAATTTATAATGAAGTCTATGCATCGAAAATGGTTACTAGTCTCTATGATGTCATCTACATTGATACTCTCGGTGGTGGTACCTATAGTGTTGGTTTCGAAGATATAGCGAGTCTGGTCATGTGTAAGTCGGCTTCCCTCTATGTGATTCGAATTATAAGTGAGATCTATCTGTGTACGGTGGTAGATCCCCCCTGACAAACGCATCTGTTTCTGCTCACGCAGTATCTTGAGTAATGGCGATGCGTATGTTTTACCTCTTCTGGGCAAAGTAGCCTCAGTTGGGATATTCCACGTCTTTCCCGTAATGAAAGCTCCTTCAATTTTTCCAGTAGCGCAATAGTTGCGCACAGTGCGCTCCGACACCCCATACTGTCGGGCAAAGTCAGAAACAGATATATACTCCATAACCAATATTTAACATTAACCCTCTTATCGGCAAGTTTATTTTCTTTCAACTATGCAAAAGTAGCATTTTCTGCCGATATCGGCAAAAAGCGAACATATTTTATTTTTCAAACTAGTATAATTCTGTCATAAAACGCGAATCAAGTAATACTAGAGCGGAATTATCGGCGAGCAGTGAGGAATAACAACATAAATATCATTACCTTTGGGGTGTTAATTAAATTAAAGAGAGCGATGGGAATTAAAATACGTAAGGCGGAACGCAAAGATTGTGCACTGATACTTGATTTCATAAAAGGTATAGCTATTTATGAAAAGATGGAAAGCGACGTAGTGGCAACAACCGAACTACTTGAAGAACAGCTGTTTGACAAAAACAGAGCAGAAGTGATTTTTGCAATGGAGGGTGGCAAAGAGGTAGGATTTGCGCTATTCTTTCATAACTTTTCCACATTTGTTGGTAGAAACGGTTTGTATTTGGAAGACCTGTTTGTTTATCCGGAATACCGAGGCAAAGGTTACGGCAAAGCACTATTTCTGGAGCTTGTAAAGATAGCACATGAACGCAACTGCGGTCGTATGGAATGGGTATGTTTAAACTGGAACACTCCCAGCATAGAATTCTACAAATCTATGGGCGCTATACCATTAGACGAATGGACCACCTACCGTTTAGACGAAACTGCGCTTAACAAACTCCTTTAAGCAAGTAAATACTTTTACTCCAATTACCCCAGAAACCTATATGAAGAAGGAAGATATTTCAATACGTAAAGCAAGAAAGGATGATGCTGAATTCATAGCACAAGTAGTGGCAATGGCCATAGGCGATGAAGTGGCGCTACAGAATTATTGCGGTGACAATTATATAAGTGTACTTACAGATATAGCCTGTACAGAAAACACACAATACAGTTGGCACAACGCAATTATTGCCGAATGCGACGGTAAAGTTGCAGGAGCTGTTGTAGGTTACGATGGTGCTCTTTTAGAAGAGTTACGAAATGGCACTTTTGCCGTTTTGCAAAACAGAATTGGTTGCACTCCAAACATCGCCAACGAAACAGAAGCAGGAGAATACTATCTTGACTCTTTAGCTGTAATGCCTGAATTCAGAGGTTACGGCATAGGACGTAAACTCATTGATACATTCTGCCGACATGCATTCTCCACAGGTGCAGAACGGGTAGGATTAATTGTAGATACAGACAATCCAAATGCCGAAAAATTATACGCATCGCAAGGCTTTAAACGTGTTGGCGACAGAATATTTTTTGGCCACCGGATGCACCACCTACAAAAAACACCTTTTTAGCCAGTTTTTATGATATTTTACAGACAATATGCCAGAACTGAGTTAAAAATTTCGTTGTGTTTTTATTTCAATCTATTTCTGACCTTGAGGATAGTTGATAACATATTTCTTGCCGTTATCCAGAACTATAAGCGCCAATTGTTCGGGTTTCATATTAATTGCTATCATCTGAAACTTACCAATCTGGGGAGAACTATAATATCCTGTATATCCGAACAATCCACCATTACCAAAGGTTCTAATCACCCCGGATAGATCTTTCTTTTCTATTGGTGTAACACTTGTTATGTTGGTTAGTTTGGTACTTCCTATCAATCGTTGTACTTTAATTGAATCAGGTTCAACAGATACTCCTATAGGCATTCTTATCAGCAACAGGAGTATTCCTAATGTTATTACAACGCATATTGTTTTATGGAGCATACCATCGTAATTCAGCAATGATTTTCCTACAAAGAAAACAGCCACAAGACTTATTGCAGATGTTATATACACCCATGTATCGGGAAGAAAATATTGTTTCATGATTTGCTTATGTATTTGATGAATAATTTTTTAGCAAAAAAAGCATATTAATTTCACATCAACAAATTTTTATCATACAAATATCACGTTCATGTAAATCCTTGCACTTTATTCATAACGGAAGAAAATGATACTGAAAGTAGATATTCATTTGTTTGGAATAGAGATTGTTTATATCTTTGCGAAAAAGTAACACCTTCAAAGAAAAAACTATCAATATGACACAAATAGTACTAAACATTGAAGACAAAAGTTTGTTGCCGGGTTTAAAAAAGATACTCAGCAATTTAAAGGGTGTAACCATAGCTGAAACGCGTACTAAAAAAGGAACATTATCTAAAGCCATTGAGGATGTACGTAGTGGAAAAGTAACAAAAGTTAGCAACATTCAAGAACTCATGACAAAACTAGAAGAATGAAGTACAACATCCTATTTTCCAACCAGTTTAAGCATTCTTACAAAAGATGTTTGAAACGTGGTTGTGATAAATTTTTATTTGAAGAAGTCGTTACAATTTTAGCTAATACCGGAACACTTCCCAAAAAGTACAAACCTCATAAGCTAACAGGAGACTGGAAAGGTTTTTGGGAATGTCACATTCAGCCGGATTGGTTACTCATATGGGAACAACGAGACACCGAATTAATTTTAATCTTAACAGACACCGGAACACATTCCGATTTATTTGGTTAATTCATTTTTGCCACAAAAAAATAATTGGCTAAATTTGTCCCCTTGAAAAAAAGTGAAAGAATGAAAGTAGCAATTGTAAAATACAATGCCGGCAATATTCACTCTGTTATGCACGCCTTAAAACGTGTAGGAGTAGATGGAATTTTGACCGACAATTTTGAAGAACTGAAAAGCGCAGACAAAGTAATTTTCCCGGGAGTTGGAGAAGCCGGTACCACAATGAAATATCTGCAAGAACGCAATTTAGATAAGCTGATTAAAGATTTAAAACAGCCCGTTATTGGCATCTGTCTTGGTCAACAACTTATGTGTAGCAGAAGTGAAGAGGGCAATACCGATTGTTTGGGTATATTTGACGTTCCGGTTCTTAAATTTCAGCCTCAAAGACACGAAGATAAGGTTCCACATATAGGTTGGAACACCATAGACAATTGCAAAAGCAATCTTTTCAAAGGATTTGATAAATCTGAATTTGTCTATTTTGTCCACAGTTTCTATGTTCCTGTTTGTGAATGGACAATAGCTGAGACCGATTATATAAATCCATTTAGTGCTTCACTGCATAAAGACAACTTTTATGCAACTCAGTTCCACCCGGAAAAAAGTGGAAGCACCGGAGAAAGAATATTAAAGAATTTTCTTGACATTTAAGACATGGACATAATACCGGCAATAGATATAATAGATGGTAAATGCGTAAGATTGTCCAAAGGCGATTACAACGCAAAGAAAATATACAATGACAACCCTCTTGATGTGGCTAAGCAGTTTTGCGATGCTGGTATCAGACGCTTGCATTTGGTAGATTTAGATGGTGCAAAAAACAAACATATAGTTAATCATAAAACACTGGAAATCATTGCCACTCACACCAACCTGATTATTGATTTTGGTGGTGGAGTAAAGAGCAGGAATGACCTTACAACTGCATTCAACAGTGGTGCTGCAATGGTTACTGTTGGAAGTACTGCAGTATCGGAACCTGAAACAATGTATAGTTGGATTGAAGAATTTGGAGCAGATAAAATAATATTGGGTGCAGATGTAAGAGATGGTTATATATCTGTCAATGGTTGGTTAGACGACAGCAGCATAACACTGGATTCTTTCCTTGCAGATTACACAGGCAGAGGCATAAAAAAAGTTCTTTGCACAGACATTAACAGAGACGGAATGCTTCAAGGAGCAGCCAACGACCTGTACAAACAGATACTTACAAAACATCCCGATATGTATCTGATAGCAAGCGGTGGCGTAAGTTCTTTAGAGGACCTTATTTCACTAAAAGAGGCCGGTCTGCCGGCAGCCATTGTAGGCAAGGCATACTACGAAGGAAGAGTTACACTACAACAACTATCTACACTTATCTGAATATGTTAGCAAAAAGAATAATACCCTGTTTGGATATAGCAAACGGCAGGACAGTAAAAGGAACAAATTTTGTAAATCTGCGCGATGCCGGTGACCCCGTGGAATTGGGGAAATTATATAGTATGCAAGGTGCTGATGAACTTGTTTTTCTTGACATAACCGCTTCACACGAAGGAAGAAAGACTTTCACCGAACTTGTAGAGCGTATTGCAGCCGAAATATCTATTCCGTTCACCGTTGGAGGCGGTATTCACGAACTTTCAGATGTAGAACGATTGTTAAAAGCCGGAGCTGATAAGGTTTCTGTAAATTCTGCGGCTCTGAAAAGACCGGAACTGATTACCGAAATTGCGGACAATTTTGGTTCACAAGTTTGTGTGGTAGCTATTGACGGCAAACAGACCGAAGATGGATGGAAATGTTTTCTGAATGGTGGTCGCATTCCAACCGACAGAGGACTGTTTGAATGGGCGAAAGAGGCAAACGAACGTGGAGCCGGAGAAATTTTATTCACCAGCATGGACCATGACGGGGTAAAGAACGGCTATCCTAACGAAGCACTAAAAAAACTTTCAGAGATACTTACAATACCGGTTATTGCTTCAGGCGGTGCCGGCACAATGGAACACTTTAGAGATGCGTTTATAGAGGGAAATGCAGATGCCGCATTGGCTGCCAGCGTTTTTCACTTCTCGGAAATTCCCATTCCCGAATTAAAACAGTATCTTTGCAGTCAAAATATTCCTATAAGATTATAAATATACCGTAAAAAGATGAATATCGATTTCGAAAAGATGGGAGGTTTAGTTCCCGCTATTGTACAGGACAACGTAACAAGACGTGTTCTGATGCTTGGTTTTATGAACAAAGAGGCCTACGAAAAGACATTGGAATTGGGCAAAGTAACATTTTTTAGCCGTACAAAGAATCGTCTTTGGACAAAAGGTGAAGAGAGTGGCAATTTTCTGAATGTCATAGAGATTTTAAACGATTGTGACAATGACACTCTGCTTATAAAAGCTCATCCAACAGGCCCAGTTTGCCATACCGGAGCAGACACATGCTGGAACGAAGAGAATAGCGCCGATATAAATTTCCTTTCATATCTTCAGGATTTCATTGAGAAGAGATACAAAGAGATGCCGGAAGGTTCCTACACCACTTCACTATTTAAGAGTGGTATAAACAGAATGGCACAAAAGGTTGGTGAAGAGGCTGTTGAAACAGTAATCGAAGCAACCAATGGTACCGATGACAGGCTTATTTACGAAGCATCTGATATGATTTATCATCTTATCGTGTTGCTTACCTCAAAAGGTTATCGTATAGAAGATCTGGCTAAGGAATTGGTAAAGCGCCACAAATAAAAGCATAATAGCTTTACAACATTATATGTACATAATTGATTATCGCAACGTAGAGGTTCGTCAAGAAGATATGTTCGTACTTGGCGATGTAACTTTTACCATTTCAGAAGGCGATTTCGTCTATCTGATAGGAAAAGTTGGTTCCGGCAAGAGCAGCTTGTTCAAGACACTGTATGCCGAACTTGACGCGCTATGTCCTATGCCGGACAGCAGAGCTATTGTTTTGGGTACGGATTTGCACAAAATAAAGAAAAGCCAGGTTCCCAAACTGCGCAGACAAATGGGTATTGTATTCCAGGACTTCCAGTTGTTGACCGACAGAAACGTTCATGATAATCTGAAATTTGTACTGCAATCTACCGGTTGGAAAGACAAGAAAGAGATTCACCAGAAAATAGGTCAGGTACTCAATCTGGTAGGGATGGATACCAAAGGATATAAGATGCCTCACGAACTATCAGGAGGCGAACAGCAACGTATCTGTATAGCCAGAGCGCTGCTTAATGACCCAAAACTGATTCTTGCCGATGAACCTACGGGTAATTTAGATCCGGACACCGGTAAACAGATTATGGAGATTTTGCGCAAGGTAAGCAGTACCGGAACCACAATTCTGATGATTACCCACAATCTGCAGTGGATTACAGAGTATCCGGGTCGCGTCTTTAAATGCGAAGATAGAAAGTTGATAGTTGAAGATAATAACGAATAATTACCATAAAAGATGAAAGTATTGAAGTTTGGGGGCACATCGGTAGGAAGCCCACAGAGAATGAAAGAAGTTTGTAATTTAATCCTTGAAGATGGCCAGCAGAAACTGGTTGTTCTGTCAGCAATGTCGGGAACTACAAATTCATTGGTTGAAATATCACAGTACCTATATAGCGGCAACGAAGCAGGTGCCGCTGATGTCATTAACAAACTGCACGCCAAATATTTGGCCCATCTGCCTGAACTATATGCAGCAGAAAACATCAGAGAAAATGTAAAGACATTTATAGATGAAAAATTTGAATTCTTACATTCATTTTCCAAAGAAGATTTTACTGAAGTAGAAGAAAAGACCATACTTGCACAAGGTGAATTAATATCCACCTTCATGGTTGTAAACTATCTGCATGAAATTGGCATAAAAGCCGTTCTGCTTCCATCATTGGATTTCATGAAGACTGATGCAGACGGAGAACCGGATATGTCTTTCATCAAGAAAAACATCAAGCCATATATTGATAAGGATAACGACGCACAGATTTTCATTGCGCAGGGTTTTATCTGCCGCAATGCCAAAGGTGAAATAGATAACCTGCAACGTGGTGGTAGCGACTATACAGCTTCTATAATTGGTGCTGCAATCAAAGCAGAAGAGATACAGATTTGGACCGATATAGATGGTCTGCACAATAATGACCCACGTATTGTAGATAACACATCACCTGTACGTCATCTTCACTTTGAAGAGGCAGCCGAACTTGCTTACTTTGGTGCAAAAATTCTGCATCCTACCTGTATTCAGCCTGCAAAAGCAGCTAACATTCCTGTACGTCTGCTGAACACTATGCAGCCTGATGCTCCGGGCACAACCATAGACAACAAATCTGAAAAGAACAGAATAACCGCTGTTGCAGCAAAAGACAACATCACCGCCATTAAGATTAAATCAAGCCGTATGTTGCTGGCACATGGTTTCCTGCGTAAAGTGTTTGAGATTTTTGAAACTTACCGTACATCAATTGATATGATCTGTACATCAGAGGTTGGTGTTTCTATGTCTATCGACAATACAAAGAATCTGAACGAAATTGTTACAGAACTAAAGAAATATGGTACTGTAACCGTTGATAGCGGAATGTGTATTGTATGTGTGGTAGGCGATATGGATTGGGAAAACTTAGGATTTGAATCTCGCGCCCTGGATGCTCTTAGCGACATTCCGGTCAGAATGATTTCATACGGTGGAAGTAATTACAATATATCTTTCTTGATTCGCGAATCTGACAAGAAGGCTGCATTACAGAAACTGAGCGATTTACTCTTCAATAACAATCAATGATGCAGACACCGTTTTATCACTATAATCTAGACATATTAGAGCAAACATTATGCGCCATAGAACAACATTCAGCTTCATTGGATAATGTGCATATTCACTATGCCATAAAAGCGAATGCTAATCCACTGATACTTAAACCTATACTAAATCACAACCTTGGTATAGACTGTGTAAGTGGTGGCGAAATACAGGCAGCTGTTGATGCCGGATTTGCTCCATCTTCAATAGTATTTGCCGGTGTAGGCAAGGCCGATTGGGAGATAGATTTAGCTCTTGAACTTGGCATAGCCTGTTTCAATGTAGAATCGGAAGCAGAACTCGATGTAATTCAGGAACGCGCCGCTTTGAAAAACAAAGTTGCGAATATTGCATTCAGAGTAAATCCCAATGTAGATGCACATACACACGCCAACATTACAACAGGATTGGCAGAAAACAAGTTCGGCATAGAGATTCCTATGCTTGAACCCATTATAAGGAAGGCCATAGCTTTGCCAAACATTGCATTCAAAGGCATTCATTTTCATATTGGTTCACAAATCACAGAAATGGAACCTTTTGAAGCATTGTGTCACAAAGTAAACGAAGTACAAGATTTATTAGAATCTAAAGGTATTGAATTGGAATCTATAAATGTAGGAGGTGGTTTGGGTGTAGATTATGACAATCCTGAAACCAACTACATTCCTGATTTCAAATCATACTTTGACGTATTCCGTAAGAACTTGAAGATGCGTGCAGGACAGCAACTCCATTTTGAACTTGGAAGAGCTATTGTTGCACAGTGTGGCAGACTTATCACAAAAGTACTTTACGTTAAACAGGGTACAAGCAAACAGTTTGTTATTGTAGATGCAGGTATGACAGAACTTATCAGACCGGCTCTCTACGATGCTCATCATAAGATTGTAAATTTGTCATCAGAAGATGAATTGCAGAAATACGATATTGTAGGACCTATATGTGAATCATCGGATGTTTTTGCAAAGGATATTCTCTTACCCAAAACCAAACGTGGCGATATAATTGCATTGCTTTCGGCAGGTGCATACGGTGAGACTATGGCATCAAAATACAATCTGCGCAAATTGCCTTTGGCTACTACTGATTTTTAGTAAACACTTATTATATAACCAATTATGAGAAAAGGTAAATTTTTGTTTTCATTGATGGCCACTACTTTGGTCTTATGTTCTAACGCACAGATACCTGTTAAGTTGGAGAGTTTCAACGTTAGTGACGTAACACTTACTGAAAGCGCATTCAAGCATGCCGAAGATATGGATATTCAGTATCTTATGGCTATTGACCCAGATCGTCTTTTGGCACCTTACTTAAAAGAAGCAGGTTTGGAACCAAAAGCAGAAAATTACACAAACTGGGAGAATACCGGACTTGATGGTCACGTTGGTGGTCACTACCTATCTGCACTTGCATATATTTATGCATCTACAGGAAATCAGGAAATCAAAGGCAGACTTGATTACTTCATTGCAGAACTTAAAAGATGTGCCGATGCTACAGGTAATGGCTACATCAGTGGCGTACCCGGAGGTAACCAGACATGGAAAGAGATTTCAGAGGGTAACATTCGTCCTTCATCATTCAATCTGAATGGCAAGTGGGTTCCACTATACAATATCCACAAGACTTTTGCAGGATTACGTGATGCATATCTTATTACCGGCAACAAAGATGCCAAAGAGATGTTTATCAACCTGACAGAATGGATGTATCAGCTAACAAAGGACCTTACCGACGACCAAATCCAGCACATGCTAAGCAGTGAGCATGGTGGTCTGAACGAAGTATTTGCCGATGCTGCAGCCATAAGCGGTGAAGAGCGTTACATGGAACTGGCCAAAAGATTTTCACATAAAAGAGTGCTGGAACCACTTTTGAATGGCGAAGACCGTTTGACCGGTATGCACGCTAACACCCAAATTCCTAAAGTTATAGGTTACAAGCGAATTGCTGATTTGGAAGGTAATACCGAATGGGATAAGGCAGCACAGTATTTCTGGGAAACAGTTGTTGATAACCGCAGTATAACTATAGGTGGTAATAGTGTTAGCGAACATTTCCACCCTGCAAACGACTTTTCAAGTATGCTCACCAGCGAACAGGGTCCGGAAACCTGTAACACATACAACATGTTGCGTCTAACCAAGATGTTATATGCCACAACTGCAAATTCACACTATATGGATTACTACGAACGTGCTGTTTACAACCACATTCTTTCTACTATCAATCCTATTCAGGGTGGTTTTGTATATTTCACACCTATGCGTGCCGGACACTATCGCGTATATTCACAACCACAAACCAGTTTCTGGTGTTGCGCAGGTTCAGGTATGGAAAACCATGCACGTTACGGTGAAATGATTTATTCACACGCAGGTGATGACAATCTGTATATCAATCTTTTCATTCCATCTATACTTAACTGGGGTAAAACAACCATTGAGCAGGTGAATAAATTCCCGGAAGAGGAGGCTACAACTATCATTGTAACTCCTAAAAAAGCAAAGGAATTCACCATCAACGTACGTATTCCTGAATGGACAGAAGCAAGCAAAATGGTTGCTACAGTAAACGGCGAAAAGTGTAATGTTGATATAGAAAACGGTTTTATGAAGATTACACGCAAATGGAACAAAGGCGATAAATTACATATTGACCTGCCTATGTCATTAAGAGCCGTATCACTTCCTGATAATTCTGCAAACTACTCATTTATGTATGGTCCTATAGTTTTGGCTGCAGAAATAAACAGACAAGACCAGTTAGGTATGTATGCAGACGATAGCCGCGGTGGACATATTGCATCGGGCAAGAAACTCCCATTGCAGGATATGCCAACAATTGTAGGCGATAAGGACAATCTGCTATCATATATAAATAAGGTGGACGACAAATCTTTGAAATTCAAGCTCACCAATATTGTTCCAAATAATTTTGGCGATATGACTCTTGTGCCATTCACATCACTTCATGAATGCAGATATATAGTTTATTGGCCGGTTGTTGCCGAAAAAGAATGGCAGGCTAAACAAGATGAACTTGCACGTCAGGAAGAGGCAAGAATAGCATTGGAGAAGATTACATCAGACAAGGTAGTTTGCGGAGAACAGCAACCGGAAAGTGACCACTTTGTAAAGATGGAAAACAGCCGTAACGGCGATACAAACGGACGTCATTGGAGATCTGCAAATGGAAATGGCTGGTTCAGCTACGATATGAAACATTATGCAGGTTCTGCTGCGTTGCTTATAAATTGTAACACCAGTGCTAACAGCGATGCTGCTGTTTTGGTAAATGGTGTAGAAGTTGGTATAATAGCATCTACAGAACAACGTCAGGAACAGACTATCAAAATTGAACTATCAGAAGAGGTTTCAAAAGAATCTGCTCTCACTGTTAAGTTTATGCCTAAGAGCAAGAACTCTACCCCACTCTTCTACGAAGTTCGCTTAATAAAATCTGCCGAATAACCGTAGCAAGACTATCACATCTTAGTACAAATATTGAGCCTGCTGTGTAAATATAGCGGGCTTTTTGTATAGTTATAACATACTTATTCAGAATAAGCAATATTTTGAAAAAAAATTACACTAATTTGTTTATAAATAAAAAAATCATTTTACATTTGCCACAGAGTTATAAACGCATGCAAAAATAACTTAAGAATTTATGTCTAACATCTAAACTATGGAAGAACAAGAAAGTACTACAATTAAAAGCAAATGGGTAAACAAGCTGAGAGTTTGATTTACACATAGCAGTCAATAGCCTGCTTAGTAAAAGCTATTACAACATTAATAATAATCGCGTTTTTACGAATTAAAAACAAATTAAAACTAACTCAAAATGAAAAAACAAACATTAATTAAAGGTTCACTATTACTTGCTATAGCTTCAGTAATAGCCATCAATGTAACTCTTAGTTCAAACAAAAACAAACAGAACGTTCAACTCGACTCGTTCAACATTGAAGCGTTAACACAAGGTATAGATGGCTACCATGCAGTAGAAAAGCTTGGTCCTCAAGCCACATATTACTATCAAGAATGTGACCAAAGATACGTTGTATATTATGTTATAAGAAATAACAAAAAGAGATATATTGATACACAAATAGGTGCTAATGTGGAAATTCCATATAAAACATTAATGGCTGGAGCCAATGCATCTTTCAATGCCAATTGGAATAAAATCAATGATGATGAAATAGTTATGCAAAAATCTGGAGGAGGCAAACTTATTGAAAACACAGCTGCTACTAATTGTGCTGGAGCATCTGGTTCTTGCCTAGAATTTGATCCATGTTTATTTTTGAGTGAACAAGCAAACATCACTCTCAATAGTTTTCTATCTAGTTTAAGTAGCCTATAAAATTAAAAGTATGTCCATCAATAAATTTTTCACAAAAATTCTATGCATATTAACCTATGCATTTTTCTCTTCATGTAACAATCATCAATTATCTACAGATTTATCTAGTGTTGAAACTATAACTATAGATTATGAAAAATTACCTATCATCAATACGGATAGCATAATAAGTGACATTAGATTTATAAGATTAGAAACTACTGAAAACAATCTGGTTGCACGTATTGACAAAATATTCTTCATAAATGATAGAATTGTAATTGTAGATAAATTAGGTTCTAAATCCATACACATCTTTAACGAGAATGGTAAACATATAAGCAGAGTTTCACATTTGGGAAATGGACCGCAGGAATATTTAACTATAACTGACGTAGATATTACCCCAGCAGGTCAAATAGCAGTTAAAGATAATTATAAGGATGCTATATTATACTTTGACACTAATGGTACTTTCATTAAAAAAGAGGATGTTATTGAAGGTGGTCTAGACATGGTGTTTGTTGATGGACATACTATTGCACATGAACTAATAAAAGGTTTTAATTGCAAAACATTCAAGGGTGCTTCTTTATGCATTTCTACCAACAATAAAATAGAAAAACTCTTTGGTAAATTTCGTAACGAATCAAATGAATTCAACCACAAAAAAACAAATACTCTATTCTCATATAACAATATAGCATATTTTACTCCCAGTTGGGAAAACTACATCTATGAATTACACAATAATAGTATTAGCGCAAAATATTATATTGATTTAAAGGACGATGTTTTAGATTACGACTTTACAACTGATGAGGATTTTCATAAATTAGCGAACAATCACAACCTGTTTAATGGTTCATTCATTGAGATGAAGGATTACACATGGTTAAACATAATATCACCTATTGCAAATAATCCACCTGTTATATATTCGCATAAGGATAAAAAAACATACAAACTATCTGCTAATATTTCAAACCCTCTACTTACTTATTTGCACATGCCTAAAGCATTGTATAATGATAATACAATAGTTGAAACTATATCAGCAATGAATGTTTACATAAATAATTTCGCTTTTAACGAGGCATTAGGAGGAACAGCTTTCACTGACAGTCTTCATAATGGCTTAACAGTTGATGATAACCCTATCATCTTCCTGTTCACAATTAAAGACGACATTGGTAAATATGTAATTGAAGAATAACTTAAAACTTTAATACAATATGAAAAACAAAACACTTGTTGGTATTCTGATTGTTGCATTATTGATATTTAATATTTATCTTCTTGTTAATAATAACATTAACAAAAGCAAAAATATTGACTTAAGCGATATAAAGCAGAGCATTACCAACTACATATTGGAATATCAAGGTATTGCCGAACACTTGCTTCAAAATGATGGTTATCCTCTGGATAGCATACTTATTGTTGATTTAGATAATTCTGTTACTGATTTCAACAATCTGTTAAAAAGGTACGGAGATAAAATTGTTGTATGCAGAACAAGCCAATACAATTGCGAAACATGCAATGATTACGCCATACAGAAGTTGTCTATACTATGTAGAGAGAATCCCAACATTCAGGTTGTTATTTTGGGATATTATGATTCTATTAGATCTTTAAAAATTGTTAGTGAAAACAGCAACCTCCCTAATAATATACACTATTATCAATTACTGGATTATGACTTACCTATTGAAGCTGCAGGTGTACCATATTACTTTACATTTGATAAAAGCCTTGAGGTTGAAGACCTGTTTGTACCAAACAGGGCATATCCCAAACTAACTGACTATTATCTTGAAACAATATTAAATAAGCAACATGAAGAACTTGCTAAATTATAATATTCAGTACATACGTTTAATAGAACATATTGCAGGATTTCATCATTAACCTAATAATACTAATAAACAAATCTTTGTTTGGTTCGCTGTGATAGCGGGCCAAACATTCTTATAGATTTTACACTGATTATTAAGTGAATAAAAATCCATTTCGACAGGTTTTAATCATATTTTATATTTAATATTTCCAGTTCTTGAAAACATTACTTTACTTTGTAATAAAATTACACATAATTATAAACCTTTAATAAAAAAACACCAAATAACTATGTTAAAGAAAATTGTTTGCAATCTCTGTTCGCTGATTATATTGGGAACATGTCTGACATCCTGCACGCAAAATGGCAAAGAATTAGAAACCATAACCATTGATATTGAAAATCATTGTTATGTATCATTGGATAATATAGTTGAAAAGGTTGATTTCGTTCGACTTGAAACAACTGAAGATTGTATCATTGGCGATATTTCTCATCTATTCTTTATAGATAATAAGATTATTGTGGCAGATCAATTAACATCTCAGTCAATATTCGTCTTTGACATTAATGGAAAATTTTTGAATCGCATTTCGCATCTTGGAAATGGTCCACATGAATATCTTGATATAACAGATGTAGATGTTACTCCGTCAGGATTAATCGTCATCAAAGATAATGTTAAAGATAAACTATTATTCTTTGAGCCGAATGGAAAATTCATTAAAGAGAGAATTGATATTGAAGGCGGAATGGACTTGGCATTTATTGATGAACATAGCATTGCGTTTGATACCTTTACAAGCCATGCTC
>CALEFD010000013.1 GCA_937876995.1 uncultured Bacteroidales bacterium
CCCATGACCTCCGCCGTGACAGGGCGGCATTCTAACCAACTGAACTAACGCACCAATTCCGTTTTGCGATGCAAAGATATTAACTAATTTTTAATACACAAGCGTTAGAAAAAACTTTTTGTGAATATTCTTGTTTTAATAAATAAATAACAAAAAAACCTTGAATTTCTTCAAGGCTTTTTGCGGTGCGTATGGGACTCGAACCCATGACCTCCGCCGTGACAGGGCGGCATTCTAACCAACTGAACTAACGCACCAGTTCCGTTTTGCGATGCAAAGGTACAAACTATTTTCTAAGTTCCAAGCATTAGCAAACTTTTTTTTCTAAAAAATTTTTTGAACCATAACAACATCGCAATATCTGTCACTACATCTAATCCACTCTTTAAGCTGTCCGGTCTTTTGAAACCCATTGTTTATAAATAGATTAAGGCTTGGAATATTGTCTATAGGCACAAATCCAAACAACTGACGCAGATTTAAAACTTTTTCAGCATAACCCGATAAAATTTTTAGAGAGGCTGCTCCTACTCCTTTATTTCTATATTCCGGAAAGATTGCTATACCCACTTCTGCACGTCCATTGGATATATTTATATCGGTTAGATCTATACACCCCATCACTATTTCATCTTCTATACGTTCTATCATAAAACGTACCTGACGATCTGTATAAATATCGTGCGCCGATTCGGATATATACTTTTTTAATTGATAACGAGAATATGGTACCTGATTATTGGATATATCCCATAAATTGGTATCGTTCTCCATTCTATAGAGATATTGCAAATCTTCAGGTTCCGGAGCTCTTAATCTATATACTCCGTCGCTTAATACTGTGTTTCTATTCATAATACCACAACCTCTAATTCTGTTATTAATGTTCCCATATCTTTATTGTATGTAGCCAATAGCGTTTTATGGCTATCAAGAGAGTACATATTATCAAGCATCACATTGTAAGAAACGCTGTCAGTACCGTATATCAACACATCGTAATCTTTAATTTTGCTATACGGAACACCCTTAAGCGCAATATCCGCATCTATCTCCATACAATCTACTGCGCTTATAGTCTTACTCTTTGAAACCAAACTACGAACGGTTTCAAAACAGGAAGGATTACCTACAAACAGAGCTTTAGTTTTCTGTTTCAATCCAGTTATATCCTTTTTGAAGAGATTGTTTTTAATGTAGGTGGATATCTTTTGAATTCCCACTACCATCTTAACCAGGAATGTAAAGAAGCGACTATAGTGGCGATAGTGTTTTGTAAAAAAGATAGTCATAGCGTCGTAAAACGCTTTAGCATAACTATACGATGTCTTTGTGGTACTCTCTCCTTTATAATGCAAAATAGGCAAAGGCAGATAACAATTTCTGTAACCTGCTTTCAATATCCTATAGGATAGATCCACATCTTCTCCATACATAAAGAATGTTTCGTCAAAACCACCTACTTTATCTAAAGCCTCTTTGCGTACAAACATGTAAGCTCCGGAAACCACCTCTATATTACAAGCCAAATCTTTATCTATATAAGAAAGGTGGTAACGAGCAAACAGTTTTGAATTTGGGAAGAGACGCCCCAAACCGGACATTTTACAGAACGACACAAAAGGTGTAGGTACTGAACGTCTGGATTCCGGAGCAAAATGGCCATCGCTATACTGCATTCTTACACCTATAGCACCTACTCCACTATCGGATTCCATCAGGTTTACGCACCCCTCTATAGTACGTTCTGCCACTATTGTATCGGGATTCAAGAAAAGCACATACTTGCCTTTAGCTAACTTTAATGCCTGATTATTTGCCTTTCCAAAGCCCACATTTTCACTGTTTGCTATATAATGAACATCGGGATAACGGGCAGAGAGATATTCAATAGTATCGTCACCCGATGCATTATCCACCACAAAGACTTCAATCTCCTGATTGGATCTATACAACGAGCGCAGTACCTGTTCTATGTAGTACTTTACCCTGTAACTTACTATAATTACACTTACCACTCTACCAGCAAATTTTGTTATCAATCTTCTTCGTCTTCCTGAATATCGTTACTTACCTGTGCATTGGTAGGAAAACAGAACAACGAACAGATAAAACCTATTGCTGCACAATACAAGCCAACTGTATCATCTATAAGATAATAGAGTATCATACTGTATTCTATTACCAGCAAAAAGGCAGATATACGCAAATTTGATAAAAGTTTATACAGTTTCACACGCTGTTCAAATGGTTTATCATCCATTAGCCTTGCCGATACATGAAATCCTTTTAATGATACCGGTATTAACGCAAGAGAACCCAATATTCCTATTATCTGCAATATGTAATTGGTTATATCGTTCTCTATCACTCCCTTTGGCAACCAACCCATTTCAAAAATCAAAGCTATGATTCCTGCTATTAAATAGACAGCAATGAGTTTTATTCTTAAATCTCTACCTAACTGTTTTGAAATATTTCCCATACTTATATTATATAAAAGGTGTTCTATCTACTATTGATCTTCCCAAAGATACTTCATCGGCATATTCAAGGTTATTTCCTATTGTTACTCCGCGTGCTATTACAGACAGTTTTACATTATAAGACGATAATTTGCGCGATATGAAAAAGTTAGTGGTATCGCCTTCCATTGTAGGGCTTAATGCAAATATAATCTCTTTTACACCACCATCTTCTACACGTTTTACAAGTTCGGCTATCTTTAAATTTGATGGTCCTATTCCGTCCATAGGCGATATTACTCCACCTAAAACATGATACAAACCATTGAATTGCATTGTGTTTTCTATAGCCAATACATCTTGAATATTCTCCACCACACAGATGGTTGCAGCATCTCTTTTTGGATTTGCACATATTGAACAGACATCAGTATCGGATATATTATGACACACCTTGCAATACTTTATATCCTTTTTAAAATTCACAAATGCATTACCAAAACGCTCCACTTCTTCATCACTACGTTGTAAAAGATGAAGTGCGAGCCTCAGAGCCGTCTTTTTTCCTATGCCCGGCAATGAAGCAAATTCATTGACAACTTTTTCTAATGCTACCGATGGATACTGTTGATTCTGCATATAGGTTTTGTTAAAACAATGCAAAGTTAAGAAAATTCACTAACTTCGCACTCTCAATAGTAAAGAGATGGATATAAACAGCGCAAAATTTGTAATGAGTAATACGGACGTAAAAAAATGTCCGCAGGATAACAAACCGGAATATGCATTTATTGGACGTTCTAACGTAGGAAAATCCAGCCTTATAAATATGCTTACCGGACAGAAAGGATTGGCTATGACATCTGCCACTCCCGGAAAAACGTTGCTTATAAACCATTTCATTATTAATGACAATTGGTATTTAGTGGATTTACCAGGGTATGGTTATGCAAAACGCGGACAAAAGCAGCAAGCACAGATTACCAAAATAATTGAAGATTATGTTCTTGACAGAGAACAACTTACATCTTTGTTTGTATTAGTAGATTGCCGTCACGAACCACAAAAAATTGATTTGGAGTTTATAACCTGGTTAGGTGAAAACAGTGTGCCGTTTGGCATTATTTTCACAAAAGCCGATAAACTGAGTCATTCAAAACTTGTGGAAAACATCAGACATTATCAGGGTATATTATCGGAACAGTGGGAAGAACTACCGGTATCTTTTATTACATCATCTGCAAAAAAAATGGGACGTGCAGAGATATTAGACTACATAGACAGCATAAATAAATCGCTCTAAGAGTAGCATATTTTTACAATCAAGTCTTGTATATTCAATATTTATAAATAACTTTGCCACGCAAAAATTGGGAAAAAGGGGTTACCCTGTATATCTATTCCGATTTTCTGATTTCACTTTTACATTTTATTTAGATTTTGATTTTCGGGTATTCAGTCTATGACTGTGTAACCTATGTAGATATAATAATCGTTTTTATGTATAACATTTTACAATTAAGAGAAAAAGAACTTTCTGAACTTCAGTCAATTGCTCAGTCAATGGGTATAAATCCAAGGACTATGGAAAAAGACAAACTAATCTATGCTATTTTAGACGAGCAGGCTATTTCAGGTAGCCGTATGACATCTGATAGTACTCAGAAAAATCAAAAGCCTATAAGAAAAAGGGAGCAGAACAAAAACAAAGTTGAAAAACCTGTTGCTGCAAAGAATACAAACAACAAAACAGTAGAAAATAAAACAGCAGAAATCAAACCTGTTGAGGTTAAACATTCAGAAGAGAAACAGGCAGAAAACAACACAAGCACTCCTAAAAAAGCAGAAAATGCAGAATCTTCAACTGCTGCAACAAATGCCGGACAGGTAGAGAAAAAGCGCAGAGGCCGTCCAAAAAAAGTACAGCCTACCGAAAAACCGGAAGTTGTAACAGATACAAAACCAGAAGTAAAAGAAGAGGTTGCTGCACCTAAAGTAGAACCATCCGACACAATCAAGCGTCTTTTGGATATTCCGGTAGCCGAAAAACCGGCAGAAACAAAAGAAAACACCCCTGTAGAGAAAACTCCTACAACAACAGAAGTTACTGCAAATCAGAACGAAAGGCCAAGACAGCAGAATAATTTTCAGCAGCAGAACAGAGGTAGAGTCAACCACAATAACGGCCAACAGAACAACGACAATCGCAGACAAGACGATAGAGGTCTCTATGAATTTGGCGACATTCTAAAAGGTGAAGGTGTATTGGAAATCATGCCTGACAATTATGGTTTCTTACGTTCATCTGACTACAACTATTTAGCATCGCCTGATGACATTTATGTATCGCTTTCGCAAATCAGATTATTCGGATTGAAGACCGGCGATGTTGTAGAAGGTATTATCCGTCCACCACGCGAAGGCGAAAAATTCTTCCCACTTGTAAAGGTAAATAAGATTAACGGACTGGAACCATCTGTTGCACGCGACAGAGTTCCGTTTGAACACCTTACCCCACTCTTCCCTGATGAAAAATTCAATCTATGCACAGGCAAAAACGACAATCTTTCAGCTAGAGTTGTAGATTTGTTTGCCCCTATAGGTAAAGGTCAGCGCGCACTTATTGTGGCTCAGCCTAAAACAGGTAAAACCATTCTTTTAAAGGATATCGCAAATGCCATTGCAGCCAACCATCCGGAAGTTTATATGATTATGCTTCTCATTGATGAACGTCCGGAAGAGGTTACAGATATGGCACGTAGCGTAAATGCAGAAGTTATTGCATCTACATTCGACGAACCTGCAGAACGCCACGTAAAGATTGCCAGCATAGTTATTGAAAAGGCTAAACGTATGGTAGAGTGCGGACACGATGTTGTTATCTTCTTAGATTCTATTACACGTTTGGCACGTGCTTACAACACTGTTGCTCCTGCTTCGGGAAAGGTACTGTCAGGTGGTGTTGATGCAAATGCGCTACATAAGCCAAAACGTTTCTTTGGTGCTGCCAGAAACATAGAAAACGGAGGTTCACTGACTATTGTTGCCACAGCTCTTATTGATACCGGTTCTAAAATGGACGAAGTTATATTTGAAGAATTCAAGGGTACCGGTAATATGGAGTTACAATTAGACAGATCATTAAGTAACAAGCGTATATTCCCGGCTGTCAATATTGTGGCTTCAAGTACACGTAGAGATGATTTACTGCTTGACCAAGGCACTTTAGACCGTATGTGGGTATTACGCAGATTCCTATCGGATATGAATCCTATAGAAGCTATGGAGTTCACAAAGGAGCGATTAGAGAACACCAGAAACAATGCGGAATTCCTAGTCAGCATGAATTCATAATAAAAAGGTCTCCGTTTTGGAGACCTTTTTATTTATGAATTCTAAGACCTTTTTTATTGGGCACGCTAAAAGCGTGCGCGCATTCGCGCCAATTAATTATCTATAAGACCGTTTGGTCATCTTTTTTGATTTTGAATTCAATCCTTATCTATACTGGCTTCCTCCGGAAGCGCGCTTCGCGCCAATTAATCTTTTATAATTAAACAAGGTTTTTACCTTTTGAATAAACAATTAATTGTCACGAATGTGCTCACGCGTAGCGTGATAAGTTAAACAAGGTTTTTACCTTCCATTCTGATTTTTTCGAAAAAAATCAGAATGGAAGGTCATCGTTATCGTTTGACGGTGCGAATTCAGGAGCAGAAGCAGCTACCGGAGCAGCCATAGGTGCCTGTTCTACAGGAGAAATACCCGGAACATCGTGACTAACGCGCCATGCTCTTACATCGTTATACCATCTGCCATTATATTCGCGTGCGTTAATATCAAAACTTACTACCACTACATCGCCTACGCTGATTGCAGCCTGCTGAATCTTATCTTCGCCAAAAATATTAAACATCATTTTTTTAGGATATTGTTCATTTATTGTTTCCAATACAAATTCCTGAGTCATCCAGGGTGAACCCGATGTTTTTGACACGCCTGAACGAGGTTCTAACGCTGCAATAATCTTTCCAGTTATTTCCATATCTTTATCTATTGTTTTATTTCTGTTGCGAAATTACACTTTATCCTCATTGGTTTATCATTTTTGGTCAAATAATTTTTGCTTAATACTTTTCTATTTATACCTTTGTAATGGGTAGCAATACCTTATATAAAATTAGATAAACAAATAAAACATTACGATATGAATTTTACAGTTTCCAGTTCGGTTATTTACAACCGCCTACAGGCTATAAGCCGTGTAATCAGTTCAAAATCAATCTACCCTATTTTGGACAACTTTTTGTTCTGCATAGAGAACGGCAAACTGACTGTTACAGCTGCCGACAGTGATACCACTTTGGAAACAGTGGTAGAACTGACTGAATGCGATAAAGACGGACAGGTTGCTCTACCTGCAAAAACACTTCTCGATGCATTGAAAGAGATTCCTGAACAGCCATTGATGTTCAGCATAAATGACGATAATTTTGAAACATTGGTAAAGTATCAGAATGGTGAATATAATCTTATAGGTCTGAATGCTGATGAATATCCTACATCGGCAGTGCTTCAGGAACCTGTATCATTTGAACTTCCTGCACAAGTTCTCCTTGAAGGACTTACCAGAACTATCTTTGCTACAGCCGATGACGAACTTCGTCCGGTTATGAATGGTATCTACTTTGATATCAACAGCGAAGGTGCTACTTTCGTTGCTTCAGATGGTCACAAATTGGTTTGCAGCCGCAACAGTATTGCTCAGCTTGCAGAGAGATCTTCATTTATTCTGCCTAAAAAACCGGCTTCTTTGATGAAAGCTATATTGGCTAAGGAATCAGAAAATGTAAGCATAGAATTCGACAATCGTGTAGCACGTTTCAGTCTTCCTGAATTCCGCATGGTATGTCGTCTTATAGATGGTCGTTATCCAAACTATAACTCTGTAATTCCACAGAACAACCCACATCTGCTTACTATAGATAGAATTACCTTGCTGACAGCTTTGCGTCGTGTAGCTATATTTTCACCAGCAAGCAGCGGATTGGTTAAACTGCGTATCCAGCAGAATCAGTTATCAATTTTCTCACAGGATAAAGATTTCTCAGTATCAGCAAAAGAGAGTATGACCTGCCAATACGAAGGTGTTCCTATGAGCATTGGTTTTAAATCAAGCTTCCTGATTGATATTCTGAATAGTATTCCAAGCCAGGAGATTACAATCAAACTTGCAGATCCCGCACGCGCAGGTGTATTTGTTCCATCTGTACAGGAAGAAAATGAAAATCTGCTTATGTTGTTAATGCCAATGGTTTTGAACGACTAATATGAAACTTGCGCTTACTAATCCTATTGTCTTTTTTGACTTAGAGACTACAGGTACAAACATAATCAGCGATCGTATAGTTGAGATTTGTTACTTAAAGGTAATGCCAAATGGTAACGAAACTATGCGTACACTAAAAATAAATCCTGAAATGCATATCCCTGAAGAAGCTTCGGCTGTTCATGGTATATATGATCAGGATGTTGCAGACTGCCCTACTTTTAAGGAAGTTGCAAAAGAGATTGCAAACGATTTTAAAGGGGCAGATATTGCCGGTTTTAATTCAAATAGGTTTGATGTACCTCTGCTTGCAGAAGAATTTTTACGTGCAGATGTAGATATTGATCTCTCACGCCACAGATTTGTAGATGTTCAGGTTATATTCCATAAGATGGAACAGCGCACTCTGTCGGCAGCATATAAGTTCTACTGTCATAAAGATTTGACAGATGCACATAGTGCCGATGCCGATACTCGTGCCACATACGAAGTTCTACAAGCACAATTAGATCATTATCCCGAACTACAAAACAACATACAGTGGTTATCGGAATTTTCTTCGCATACCAGAAATGTAGATTTTGCAGGTCGCATAGTTTATAATGACAAAGGTGTTGAAGTTTTCAATTTTGGCAAATATAAGGACAAACCGGTAGCAGAAGTTTTGAAAGCAGATCCCGGTTACTATTCTTGGATTTTGCAAGGCGATTTTGCTTTAAACACCAAACAGGTTTTAACCAGAATTAAACTGCAATCGGCTAAGATTACACAATCAAACTCTTCACCCGATTTATTCGGAAACTACAGATAAGATTGCAAAACATATATTATACAACAATGGATAGTACATTGAACGGTAAACATATAGTATTAGGTATAACAGGAAGCATTGCGGCTTACAAAGCTGCAGTGCTAATCCGCCTTTTAGTAAAAAAAGGAGCTGATGTTCAAGTTGTTATAACTCCTGCCGGTAAAGAGTTTATTACTCCTATAACTCTTTCTGCACTCACACAACGCCCTGTCATCAGCGAATTCTTTTCAGGAAGGGACGGAACCTGGAACAGCCACGTCGATTTAGGCCAATGGGCCGATGCTATGTTAATAGCACCTTGCACCGCCTCTACACTTGGAAAGATGGCAAATGGTATTGCAGACAATATGTTGGCTACCACCTACTTTTCAATGAAAGCACCGGTGTTCGTTGCTCCTGCTATGGACCTTGATATGTACAAACATCCGGCAACACTACGTAATTTAGAGACTTTACGTAGCTACGGCAATATCATTATTGAACCTACCGAGGGTGAATTGGCCAGCAAATTGGTAGGAAAAGGACGTATGGAAGAACCGGAAGAGATTGTACGCGTTTTAGAAGATTTCTTTGAGACATCACAATCTCTATCAAAAAAAAAAGTCCTGATAACTGCGGGTCCAACCTATGAACCAATAGATCCTGTTCGTTTTATAGGCAACCATTCTACGGGAAAAATGGGATTTGCCATTGCCGAAGAGTGCGCAGCCTGCGGCGCAGAGGTTATTCTTGTTGCAGGCCCAGTAAGTTTAAAGACAAATCATCCTAACATAAGAAGAATTGATGTAACATCGGCAGAAGAGATGTACAATGCTTCAATGCAACATTTTCCACAATCAGATGCCGCAATTCTCTCTGCTGCCGTTGCCGATTTCACTCCTGCAGTGAAAGCCACAGAAAAGATTAAGCGTAAAGGCGATATTTCATTGGAATTAAAACCTACACACGATATAGCCGCCTCTCTTGGTGCTATAAAACGCCCGGAACAAAAGTTAGTAGGATTTGCACTGGAAACAGAACACGAATTCGATAACGCAACAGGAAAATTGGAGCGTAAAAATCTGGATTTCATAGTCTTAAATTCACTTCGCGACAAAGGTGCCGGTTTTGGTCACGACACTAACAAAGTAACCATAATAGATAAAGATGGAAGTACTCCCTACCCTTTACAATCTAAAAAAGAGGTTGCCAAAACCATAGTAAAGAGACTATTATCTATATTGGGTTGTCTGCTATTTCTGTTACCCCTAAATCTTAAAGCACAGGAAATAAATGCAACTTTCACTATGAACACTGCAAAAATTTCCGGCACAGATAAGGATGTTTTCACATCGTTAGAGGCTGCAATTAAAGAGTTTCTGTCCACTCAGGTCTGGACAAATTATCATTTTACAGAAAGAGAACGTATTGTTTGCAGTTTCAATATGGTGGTCAATTCTTACGAATCATCAACGGGACAATGCGAAGCAGAACTTATGATACAGAGCAGTCGTCCGGTATTTAATTCAACCTACAACACTACCGTATTCAATTTTCACGATACAGGAGTAGGTTTCACCTATACAGAACAGGACAGAATAGAATATACACCGGGCAATGTAACAAATAACCTTACTGCCATTCTTGCATTCTATTCACTCTTTATAATAGGACTTGATTTTGACACTATGTCGCCAATGGGCGGTACCGATATTTTACGAGAAGCAGAGAGTTTGGCAGCAAATTCACAAATGTTAGGAACAGGATGGCGCTCTTTCGACAACAATTCAAATCGTTACAGCATAATAAACGATTATATGAACGGTACACTATCATCATTTCGTCAATTGCAATATGACTATCATCGCAAGGGATTGGACGATATGGCTACAAATGTGGATCGTGGTCGTGCCACTATTACAGAATCACTTGAACTGCTAAAAGCAACAAAACAGGCTAAAAGTACATCTATACTTCCTGTTTTGTTCACAGAAATCAAGAAAGATGAATTGATCAATATATATTCAAAAGGGTTAGATAAAGAGAAAGAGAGCGTTGTAGCCATTCTTGAAAACATCAACCCATCACTATCATCGGATTGGAATACCATTAAAACAACTAAATAATGCTAAAATCAATACTTATAGACAATTACGTACTTATAAAACATCTTGAAATAGATTTTCATAAGGGATTTTCGGTTATTACCGGCGAAACAGGTGCTGGTAAATCAATCATTTTAGGTGCTATGAACCTGCTATTCGGACAACGTTCCGATACAAAATCTATTCGTCAAGGTGCTGAACGCTGTACCATAGAGGGACATTTTGATATATCGTCATATAATTTGGAAAAATTCTTCAGTGATAACGATATAGAGATGGATGCCTCAGATACCATTCTGCGAAGAGATTTGAGCAGCAATGGTAAGAGTCGTGCATTTATAAACGACATACCGGTTACGCTTGCACAGTTAAAAGAATTGGCAAGCAAACTGATAGACATTCATTCACAACATCAAAACCTGGCATTGGGAGCCCAATCATTCCAAACCGATTTGGTGGATGCCATTGCCAATAATAGTATCTGCAAGGATGAATATCTTAATGTTTATACTGAATATAGTTCATTGAAAAAAGAGTTAGCAGAATTAGAATCTCAAGCAGCTACAAACAGTGCCGATTTGGACTACATTCGTTTTCAGTATGATACACTACAACAAGCAAAGTTAGTTGACGGCGAACAAGAAGAGTTGGAAGAAGAACTTGAAATTCTGGAACATGCCGAAGACATTAAGGAACAACTTTATAGAGCCTCTTCGCTGTTTGACAATGACGAAACAGGCATTATAGGAAACTTAAAACAGGCACTACAGGCATTGCGTCAGGCATCAAAGAACTATTCAGGAGCAGAAGAATTGGCAGAACGTACAGAAAGTGCTTTAATTGAAATTAAAGATATCTTTTCAGAGACCGATAGTGCTGCAGATAGCATCAATTTCAATCCTGAAAGATTAGAACAGGTGAATGACCGTTTAGACACCATTTACACCTTAGAAAAGAAGTATAAAGCAGATTCTGTAGCAGATTTGATAGTCATAATGGAGAAATATGGCAAGCAATTGGAAAGAGTTGATTCGTTCGATGAGCTAATTGCAGAACTTACCAAGAAGATAAGCAAAGCCGAAAAGGAACTAAAAAAAGCTGCTTCTGAACTTACTGCTACAAGAAAAAAAGCAGCAGTAACCATAGAGCAACAGATAAGTTCTATGCTTGTCCCGTTGGGTATTCCCAACATACAGTTCAAGGTTGATATACAACCCAAAGAGGTATATGATGAAACCGGAGCTGACGATATTCGCTTTATGTTTTCGGCCAACAAAGCTGTTCCGGTACAGGAATTATCGGCTGTAGCATCGGGTGGTGAATTGTCCAGAGTGATGCTATCTGTCAAATCACTATTGGCAGGAGCCAAGACACTGCCTACCATCATATTCGATGAAATAGACACTGGTGTATCGGGTGCTATAGCCGATAAGATGGCACAGATGATGCAACAGATGTGCGCTGACGGTCATCAGGTTTTAGCAATCACTCATCTGCCACAGATAGCAGCTTGTGGAGATTATCACTACAAAGTATATAAAGAGGATGACGATGATTCCACTCAGACAGGAATTATTAAACTGAATAAAGAAGAAAGAATAACAGAAATTGCGCAGATGATGAGCGGTACCACCCTATCACAAGCAGCAATTGAAAATGCTAAATCACTTATAGAGAACAATGGAAGATGAAATGATATTTGGCATACGTGCCGTAATAGAGGCTATTGAAGCCGGAAAAGAGATAGACAAGCTGCTTATCAAGAAAGACTTGCAAGGCGATTTGTCAAGAGAACTTTTCAACATTCTAAAAGGCAGACATATACCTGTGCAGAGAGTGCCTGTTGAGAAACTGAATCGTATAACAAGAAAGAATCATCAGGGTGTAATAGCATACACCACACAGATTACCTATCAGCATATAGAAGATATTGTCCCTACTCTATTTGAAGAGGGAAAGAATCCTTTCTTTGTTCTGTTAGATGGTGTTACAGATGTACGTAACTTTGGTGCTATAGCACGTACTGCAGAATGTGCCGGAGTAGATGCAATTATTATTCCATCAAAGAATAGCGTAAGTGTAAATGCAGATGCTATCAAGACATCGGCAGGAGCACTACACACCATCCCTGTATGTAGAGAAGATAATCTTACAAAGAGTATTAAGTATCTTAAAAACTGCGGCATACACATAGCAGGAGCTACAGAAAAAGGAAACAGAAGCTACACAAAAGGTACTTACGATGGTCCTGTTTGTCTCATTATGGGAGCAGAAGACAGAGGTATTCCACAAGAACATCTGGCGCTGTGTGATGAATGGGTTAAGATCCCTATTTTAGGGCATATAGGTTCACTTAACGTTTCTGTTGCAGCCGGTGTTCTTATTTATGAAATAGTTAAACAGAGAAACGAAGAATGAAAAAGATAATTCTTTCAGTTTTAGTTGCATTGGTATCACTTTCTGCAACATCAGCACCCAAACAACCCAAATGGGTAAAAGGTGCAAAGAACAGTGTTGTAAAAATTATATCGTACAAAGAGGGTAAAGAGTATAACCAAGGCCAAGGTTTTATATGTAATGGCAATACTGTTTATACAGATCTCACCTTTATGACAGGTGCAGATAGTATTGTTACTGTAGATGGCAAAGAGATAGCACGCAGTGCAGAACTTTTGACAGGTGCCAATGGTATGTACGAAGTAGCAAAATTCACAATCAATCAGGACAAAAAGCTGACTACATTACCCCTGACATCTGTTGCGGCTACAGTAGAACAGAATGTATATATTCTACCCTATTCTACAGAAAAAAAGATTCAACCCGTAGAAACAACAGTAGTGAATTGTGTAGATATTGCTAATGGAAATAAATACTACACTCTTGCTTGCCACCCCGATTCATCACTTTTTGGTTGTCCGGTACTTGATGCAGGAGGTGGTGTAATAGGTATTGTTCAAAAATGCAATACAGAAACAGACACATGCACCTATGCTTTAGATGCCAACTTTATAGACCAGATTGAGATAGGAGCAGTATCGCTTGTAGAAAATGCTTATAGAGATATAGGAATCAAAAAACAACTGCCTGAAAAGATAGAGAATGCACTTGCATACGTCTTTATGATGCAACAAGATTTATCGACTGATGAATATGGCAAACTGCTGGATGACTATATTGCACAATTCCCAAACAGTGCAGACGGTTATTTTAATAAAGGTGCTTTTCTCATAAATGAAGCAGATTCCACAAAACATGCATACGCCGTATCGCTTATTGAAAAATCTATTGAATTGGCAGATAGTAGTACTAACGAATTATTATGCGACTATGCAAATCTTATCTACAACACTATTACAAACGGTAATAACGTAAGTGCAGAGAATTGGAATTTGAATTTTGCATTAGAGCAGATAGAAAAAGCCATTGCTATTAAAAACAGCCCTATTTATCAGCGTGTAAAGGGTAATATTCTGTATTCATTGGAGCGTTATCAGGAATCATACAATTGTTATACAGAACTGAACAAAAGCGAATTGGCATCTACCGAGACCTATCTTTTGGCATATACCATAAGTCATCAATTGGAAATTGGTATTGAAGAACAGATAGCCCTGTTGGATAGTGCTATCGCAAAATCGGGTACCCCTACTCCGCTATATGCTGCACAGTATATTCAGGAACGAGCTCTTTTGAATGAAAAGGCCGGCAATAACCGCGAAGCTGTAGTAGATTTGTACAGATACGAAGAGTTATTGGGCAGTTACAATGTGAATGCAAACTTCTACTATATTCGCGAACAATTGGAGATTAAGGCTAAGATGTATGAACTGGCATTGAAGGATATTGAACATGCCCTTACTTTAGAACCGGATGATATTGGTTATAAATTGGAACAAGCAAGTCTGTTTGTTCGTGTAGGAGAAATAGACAAGGCATTGCCACTGTTGCAAAAACTTGCAGAAGAGGAGCCAGAGATAAGCGATATACATCGACTTTTAGGTATTTGCTATATGCGCACCAATAAAACAGCTGCAGCACGCAAATCTTTAGAGAGAGCAAAATCTCTGGGAGATACGTTGGTTGACCAACTTCTGCAACAATTAGACTAAACGGTTAATTTACAGATATTACCAACTGTCGGATAGTTTCGTTGGATACACGATAGCGGTCATCTGAACGTTCGCCAACTACCCATATAAGAGCGCAATCATTGCAAACAACGCATTGGTTGCGTTTCTTTGTTATATCAAATTTACGGTCTGTCATATAGTCGCTCAACAACTTTTTACCTTTCATTCCAAACGGCACAAAGTTATCTCCCTGCCTCCATAATCTGACTATTAGACTTTCACCCACCTTGTCGGCATCAAGTGTAGCTATGCTTTTAGACTTATTTATCTCTGCACTACCTTCTCTAAATTCAAAACACAAGGTTCTACCATCCGGCATCTCTACTTTTTGTGGATTAGAAAGATTAACCTCTATACAGAAACGCTGCTCAGTATCTACCATTAAAACCAGTTTTTTACGGTCTTTGTATAGTACATGGTTTTGTGACTTGAATTTACGTCCAGCTTCTGAATCGAGCGAATCTATTATCTGCAATACCTGCTGCTCATTATATCCGTATCTTGAAAGGAATTCAAACAGTACAGTATTTGCAGAGACGGAATTCTTAAGTCCATCAATATCAATATAGAACTGACCGTTATCTTCAGTTACTATCTTATCCAACGTATCTTGTATAGCTTTCTCATATACAAGTAGAGTCTGTTGCAAATGCAATGCAGTATTCTCTATAGATTTATCGGTATTTGGATTTATGGCACGCATAAGCGGAAGCAAATGTAATCTTATTTTATTACGTGTGTATTCTGCCTCCAAATTGGTACTGTCAGTAACATAATCTTGCCCTATACTTTGCAGATACTGTTCAATTTCAATTCTTTGAAGTGACAACAAAGGTCTGATAATGTTTCCATTTATGGGTTTTATGCCGGTCAGCCCACGAATTCCTGTGCCACGCATTAAGTTCATAAGCAGAGTTTCTACCGAGTCGTCACGATGATGTGCCACCGCAATATAATCGGCATTATATTTTCGGCGCAACCTTTCAAAATCGGCATAACGCAGTTCACGGGCAGCCATCTCTATAGAGAGTTTATTGTCTGATGCATATTTATATGTATCGTAATGACAGATTTCAAGTTTAACTCCAAATGAAGCACAGAGATGTTCTACAAACTGTTGGTCTCGATTACTCTCTTCGCCACGAAGATGAAAATTACAATGAACAGCCACACAACGGTAACCAAGGGCAAGCAAAACACGTAGCAGTGCAACACTGTCTGCGCCACCGCTTATACCCAACAGAATAAGGCTGTCTTCACTTAGTAATCTGTTCTTTTCTATGTATTTTCGTACCTTATTTTCCATTTATCTGCGTAAAGGTAGATATTTTATCTATAAAAAACAGATAAAATAACAATCCTTTCAAAAAAAGCATTATCTTTGCACTCGCAAATGGCGCTATGGTACCTTGACCGAGTGGCTAGGTAGCGGTCTGCAAAACCGTCTACGGCAGTTCGAATCTGCCAGGTACCTCAAAACAAAAAAGGGAGTGATAATAAATGTTATTGGTGTCATATTACTTATAACAGCTGTAGTTCTAAGAACATTACAATAATGTAAAATAACACGACTCAATTACTACAAGTATGAAGAAATTATTAGTTTCAGTATTTACTATTGTGACATTCGCTCTCAGCGCAAACGCTCAGGAGCATTCTACACACTCCTTCTCATTGAGGACAATGTATGGTCTTGAATATAGCTATGAGTACAAATGGGATAGCGGAATGGCATTGATTGGTCGCGTTGGTGCTGGCGGTGAGGTATATAGCCCCTCAAAAAATAATTACTCTCTCAACAGTGGATTTAATCTAACGATAGAGCCGAGATACTATCTTAATGAGCTGGATTTCTTTTCGCTTAAGACCACCGGAGCAATCTTGATACCCAATACCCCTTTTAAGGCTTCCATAGTTCCTGTATATGGTATAAAGCGTGATTTTGATAAACATTGGTTCTGCGAGTTTACCATTGGTGGCGGTATTGGCTATTACTCTGGTAACTATGGCAGATACTACTTCGAACCCCACTTACAATTTAGGATTGGTTTCCAGCTTTAGATCGAGAATAAGAAACTAATATTAAACAAAGAGGGTGACTAATCACTCATAAGACTTTGACATGAACCCTGAAAGTTAGACAAAAAACTTTCGGGGTTTTGTTATGAAATTTTGTTTTGATATACCTAAGGACCTTATTTATTTTATTTTGGTTTGCTCCGCAAACGTCCTTCGGATAAAACAAAAGAGCGATCTAACGACCACTCTTTTGTTATCTGTTTCCTTATATAATTAATTTGCAGATTTTTGAAGAGTAATTATAACATTGCCTTCAGCATCTGTCATTTCTGCCTTACCCATACCCTTCTTAATACCGGTAACTTGAGGCAGAGCCTTCAAACAAGCATCTTCCAAACTCATATCAGGACAAGCCATCTTTGTGCTTAGACCTTCACCAAAGGTAATCTTTTCACACTCCTGCTGAAAACTTACATTAATAATGTTACAACCTGCCTTAACCTGAACTGAACCTTCAGCTTTGTTGAATACAAATGCTACAGAATCTTTCAGAGCTGCAGATGGTTCTACATCTAACACCTTTACAATACTCCATTTTCCATCCATACATTTATCGCATGCATGTTCTTCTTGCTGCTGAGCCTGTTTGCCTTTACAGCCTGCCAGTGCAATCATAGCAACTGCCATCATCATTAAAACTTTCTTCATATTACCTTAATTGTTAAACATTCACCTTTCAGTATTGCAAAGTTAAGGCATATCTCCGGAAATATCTAACGAATGAGGGGAATTTATAATGGCGTCACAAGCAAAAATCTTTATAATTTTGCATAAGAAATACACATAAAAATATAAGACTATGAAGAATTTTACCGTTACAAGACCATTCAGCGAAGAAGATTACAATGAATTACTACAACAGGCTGTAGCAGTAATTGAAACTTCTCGATTACGAATAGCAAAACAATTGA
>CALEFD010000014.1 GCA_937876995.1 uncultured Bacteroidales bacterium
CAACACCAAAGGGTGGAACTGCCGGCGGAAATCTGGAGAGTGCCAATGTAACCCTAAGACGGGAATTGGATTTATATGCCAATGTTGCAAGTGCTTTATATCACGTACCGTATGACCAATGTCTCGAATTCGATAAAGACGGTAACTGCCTCTCAATAGAGGAGAAACCTGCACAGCCTAAATCAAACTATGCAGTTGTGGGTCTCTATTTCTATCCGAACAAAGTGGTAGAGGTAGCTAAAAACATCAAACCATCAGCACGCGGAGAATTAGAAATCACCACCGTGAACCAGAAATTCCTGGAAGATGGCGAACTGAAAGTACAGACATTAGGTCGTGGCTTTGCTTGGTTAGACACCGGTACACACGATTCTTTGTCGGAAGCATCTACCTTTGTAGAAGTGCTTGAAAAACGTCAGGGACTTAAAATAGCCTGCCTGGAAGGCATAGCATACAGAAATCATTGGATAGACGAAGATACAATGCGTCAGCTGGCACAGCCAATGATTAAAAACCAGTACGGACAATATCTGCTGAAAGTTATTGATGAACTGAAAGAGATGGAACTCTAAAACCAATTGAGTTATAAAGTCAATTTGTTAAAAATTATTTGAAATAGGTGTCGTGAATTGGTTCAAAGTATGGTTTAAAAACGCAAGAAGCATATCACTGCCTCAAAGCCTGATGCCGGCTATAACGGCTTTAATTTTGGGCTTGGGTATTGAAGACTTCAACTTCATAGCTGCAGCAGTGGCTATAGTAGGTGTTGTTTTTGCCCATCTGGGAATGAATCTGGCCGACGACTATTTTGACTACATACAGGTACCGCAGGAATCACGAGACAAATTGGTGCGCAAAGGCATTCGTGCACGTACCAGCAAATGTCCATATTTGAAAGATGGTTCAGCCACACTGCCACAGCTTAGAAACGCAATGATAATATTCCTGCTCATTGCAGCACTTTGTGGGGGAACTGTAACACTCTTCAATTTCAGCGCAGAGTTGTTGTGGGTAGTAGGCATCACACTTGTTCTTGGCATCTTCTATTCTGCACCTCCGTTGAAATTAAGCTATCGCGGATTAGGCGAACTCATTATAGGCATCATCTTTGGACCACTGCTTATGACAGGTATCTGTCTGGCAGGTTGCGGACACATAGACGGCACCATTGCAATGATATCAGTACCGGTAGGAATGTTGGTTACAAACATACTCTTTACCCATAGCTTCCTGGATAAGGAGGCCGATAAAGAGGCCGGCAAGATGACATTGGCAAGACTCCTGAAAACAGATGCCGCAAATCTTGTAACATCCATAGTACTAAACATTGCACCATTTGTAATTATCATCTACGGAGTAGTGGCAGGATGGTTCCATTGGGCATACCTCTTTATACTGATAGCACTTCCCAGAGCATTGTGGCTGGTAAATTCGCTTTTTAAATTTGCAAAAGGCAAAGATATAGACACCACTTGTCCTCCAAAATTCCTGGGCAAATTCCCTAACTGGGAAGCAACCTGTCAGGCAGGATTAGACTGGTTTATGATACGCTGGATAACCTGTCGCAACCTGGTATCACAATTCTGCGGAGTGGCAGCAGTGGTAACAATAGTACTAAAAGTAATATCGCTATTCTGAATATGTTTGGAAAAATCAAACAAATGTCATATTTGGCATTCTGGTTTATACGTGCCCGCTTCTTTGGTCGCAAGGCACCACTCCAGAGTGTTATCTTTATATCAGATAAATGTAACTTGCAGTGCAAACACTGTTCAGTATATCAGTTGGTAAACCCCAACATCAAGAGCTACGAACAGGTTTGTGAAGATATACGTTACTGCTACAGCATAGGTTCTCGTTTCATAGATTTTGAAGGGGGCGAACCCTGCATCTGGCGCGATGGCGATAAAACCGTAAACGACCTTATAGACTACGCCAAAAGCATAGGATTCTTTTCATGTACCATCACCACAAACGCTCAAAAAGACTTTAGCAATTCACGAGCAGACAGCATCTGGGTAAGCCTGGATGGAGTGGGGGAATACCACAATGCAGTACGTGGAGAGGGCGTTTTTGAACGTCTGGAAAAGAACGTGGCAGCTTGCGGACATCCTGCTGTATCATTCAATATGGCTATCAACACACTAAACAAAGATGCAGTGGCAGCCACCATTGAATATGCAGAAAAGAACCCTGCCATAAAGAGCATATCGCTCAATTTCCATACACCATTTGAAGGAACAGAATATCTGGCGCTCAGTATGGAAGAACGCGCACCTATTATAGACCTTATACTTGAATACAAAAAGAAAGGTTACAAGATAATGAATTCACGTTCCGGACTGAAAAAAATGAAGAAGATGGATTTCAAGACACAGTGCTGGGTAACCAACTTCATCTTTTCAGACGGCACCAAAACCCCAACCTGCATAGGTGCTACACAGGGCGTTTGCGACCAGTGCGGTTTCTGTATGGCGGGAGAGATGAACTCAGTATTCAATTTCCACCCTGACACTATTTTTGCAGGCCTAAGTTTAAGATTATAACAGAAAGAATATATGAAAATCGCTATAGATTTTGACGGAACAATAGTAGAAGATGCATATCCATCTATAGGCAAAGAGCGTCCATTTGCTATTTCAACGCTTAAAAGCCTTATTGCAGACCGTCACAAACTTATATTGTGGACCGTTCGTGAAGGCGAACTTTTAGAAGAAGCAGTAGAGTGGTGTCGCAGTCGTGGTGTGGAGTTCTATGCCATCAACAGAGATTATCCTGAAGAAGAGGTTGCAAACAACAACCATTTCAGCAGAAAATTAAAAGTAGATTTTTTCATAGATGACCGTAATTTAGGTGGAATACCGGATTGGGGGACCATCTATTCAATGGTATCGCACAACCTCTCCTTTGAAGATTACTATCTTAACGAAGAGAGAATGGCAAATTCAGGTCACGGTCGTAAGAATAATAAAAGAGGTGGCTTATTTGGTATATTAAAAAAATAAAAGAAACACGATATGATGAAGAAGTTATTGAAGTTAGTCCCAATGTTGTTTTTCCTTGCATCATTAGCAGGATGTACAGCATACAAAAGCGTTCCTTACTTGCAGAACGTAGATCAGGTTGAGTTGGAAAAGAAACCTCTCTACGATGCCAAGATTATGCCAAAAGATTTGTTGACTATTACAGTGAACACAACAGATCCTGAAGCAGCAGCTCCATTTAATCTAACAGTACAGACAGTGTTGAATTCGCAAACTAAAAGTACCTATTCACAGCCTGCACTTATGATGTATTTGGTAGATAACGAAGGAATGATTGATTTCCCTGTATTGGGACGTCTCAGGGTTGGCGATTTAACCAAGACTCAGGCAGAAGAGATGATACGTCAGGGACTGAAACCATACCTTAAAGAGGTTCCTATTGTAAATGTACGTATGGCCAACTATAAAATATCCGTACTTGGAGAAGTAGCACATCCGGGAACATTCAGCATAAGCAACGAAAAGGTTAATATATTTGAAGCACTTGCACTTGCCGGCGATATGACCGTTTGGGGTGTACGTGAAGATGTAAAACTAATTCGCGAAGACAGTAACGGCGAACGTCAGGTGGTATCACTCAATATGAACGATGCAGAAGTAATCAATTCAGATTACTACTACCTGCAGCAGAACGACGTTGTTTATGTAACACCAAACAAGGTAAAAGCACGTAACTCCGATATAGGTAGTGCCACATCACTTTGGTTTACAGCCGGTTCAATGTTAGTATCAATTGCTTCACTTCTTGTAAATATTTTAAGATAAGTAAAATGGTAGAAAATAACAACTTTAACAACGTAGATAATCAGGAAGAGGGTGGAATAAACCTTATCGAGTGGTTCTTTAAGTGCCTTAACAAATGGCATTGGTTTGTTATAAGCATAGTAGCTTGTATAGCTGTAGCATACGTATATACACGCTACCAGACCCCACAGTATAATATCTCTGCTTCGGTACTTATCAAAGAGAAAGATAAAAGATCCGGTCAGGCCGATGCTCTTATGGCTATGCAGGACATGGGAATGTTCTCCGTAACCAGCAGTTTTGACAATGAACTTGAAATACTCAAGTCGCGTACATTGGTAAAGAGCGTTGTAACAGACCTGAAACTCTATATCAACAACTATAAAGACAACAAGTTCGGTTATAGCACTCCGCTGTATCATAATGAACCTGTCACAGTCTTTATAACACCGGAAGATGCAGTTCGTTTTGAAAGAGGTGCACGTTTGGAAACCACCATTCACACCAATGGCAAACTATCTGTAAAACTGGAATATGAAATAGGAGAAGAGGAATATGAATTCGACTATGAATACGAACAACTTCCTGCAGTTATCTCTACAGACTATGGCGTAATAACCCTTACAAGACCTGCTAATGCACAGGAACTTAAGGAAGATTATAAGATGATAACAACCATATCATCGCCTGTTGCAGTGGCTCGCAGCTACTCAAAGAATCTTAGCGTTACCGCCACATCAAAACAGACCACTATTGCAAACGTATCTCTTCAGAACAGCGTAAAAAAACGTGGTGAAGACTTTATCAATAAGCTGGTGGAGATATATAATAAGGAGGCAAACGACGAAAAGAACATAGTAGCTCAGAAGACAGCAGAATTCATAGAAGAACGTATCGTTGTAATCAATGAAGAACTGGAATCTACCGATAATCTTATTGCAACCTTCAAACAGCGTTCCGGATTAACCGATTTGCAGTCAGAAGCTCAGTTGGCATTACAGGAAAATTCACGTTATCAGCAACTTTACACAGAGGTTAATACACAAATCAGTTTGGTTAAGTTCCTCAGTGATTACGTTGCAAACGGTAACAACACCGGTGAAATTATCCCATCAAACGTAGGTCTGGAAGATTCAGAACTCTCTACAGTTATAGACCAGTACAACGCACTTGTAATAGAGCGCAAACGTTTGCTTCTCACATCATCAGAAAGCAACCCTGCAGTAGTATCTGTAACATCGGCTATAGAGACCATGTACCATACCGTAGAAGCTACTGTAGCTAGTGTACTCAACGGTTTGGAAATTCGTAAACAGGCTATAGAAAAAGAATCAGGATCATTCCAGAATCGTATCAGCGATGCTCCTGAAAAGGAAAAAGAGTACTTGTCTATAGCACGTCAGCAGGAGATTAAGGCAGCTCTTTACACCACACTGTTGCAGAAACGTGAAGAGAATGCTATAACACTGTCTGCTACAGCAAACAATGGTAGAATTATAGCAGAAGCACTTGCCGATGTTAGTCCGGTAGAGCCAAACTCCATGATGATACTCATGGTAGCCTTTGTACTGGGTTTAGCCATTCCTGTAGGCGCTATCTATGTACAGGATCTGCTCCGCTTCAAGATAGAGGGACGTGTCGATGTAGAAAAGATAACACAAGTACCAGTACTTACAGAAATTCCTAATGGAAAGAACGTAGAACCGGTAAGGGGTAGTGTAATGGTACGTGAAAATCGTAACGACTTAATGGAAGAGGCCTTCCGTGCACTGCGTACCCAGACACTCTTTATGTTGGAAAAAGGACAGAAAGTACTTTTGGTTACATCATCACAGCCAGGTGAAGGTAAATCATTTATCACAGCAAACCTTGCCACCAGTCTGGCATATCTGGGACATAAAGTAATAGTAGTTGGTATGGATATTCGTAAGCCTGGTTTGAACCGTGCATTCGGATTTGACAAGAAACAGTTCGGTGTGTCAAACTACCTGAACGATCCTGAAGGTACAGACCTTAGTGACTACATCTTTACATCAGAATTCAGTGATAATCTGCATATCCTGCCGGGTGGTACTGTACCTCCAAACCCAACAGAACTTGTAGCCCGTGCTGCATTGGACGGAATGATAGAGAAACTAAAACAGGACTATGATTATGTAATATTAGATACAGCACCTATTGGAATTGTGGCAGATACAGCTATTATAGGTCGTGTAGCAGATATGTGTATCTACGTATGTCGTTCAGAAGCTACTCCAAAGAGCGCATTTGCATACATCAATGTACTGAATGAACAGAAACTATTCAATAAACTTGCTACTGTTATAAATGACGTAGATTACCAGAAACGTAAGAGCCGTTACGGTTATGGCTATGGATATGGATATGGAAAAGGTTATGGCTACGGTTATGGTTACGGTTACGGTTACGGATATGGCTATGGCTACGGCTATGAGTCGGACAGCAAGAAGAAAAAGAAAAAATAGTAAAAGCAGAATATGAGCAAACGCAATATAGTTATCACCGGCGGTGCCGGTTTTATAGGCAGTCATGTAGTACGCCTGTTTGTGAACAAATATCCTGAGTACAACATTATCAACCTTGATAAGTTGACCTACGCAGGAAATCTGGCAAACCTGAAGGATATAGAGAACCGTCCCAACTACAAGTTCGTAAAGATGGACATCTGTGATTTCGATGCCTTCTACCAGTTGATGCAGGACGAACAGATAGATGGTATCATTCACCTGGCAGCAGAAAGCCATGTAGATAGAAGCATCAAAGACCCTTTCACCTTTGCTAAAACAAACGTCATGGGCACACTTGCACTGCTTCAGGCAGCCAAACTATATTGGGAATCGCTTCCTGAAAAGTATGAAGGAAAACGTTTCTACCATATCTCTACCGACGAAGTGTATGGTGCACTGCAGATGAACCATCCGGAGGGCATAGAACCACCGTTCACCACCACAGCATCGTCCAGTGAGCACCATTTGGCATACGGAGACGATTTCTTCTACGAAACTACCAAGTATAACCCACACAGTCCATATTCAGCCAGCAAGGCAGGCAGCGACCATTTTGTACGTGCATACCACGACACATACGGCATGCCAACCATAGTAACCAACTGCAGTAACAACTACGGTCCGTATCAGTTCCCTGAAAAGCTTATACCGCTCTTCATCAACAACATACGCAACCGTAAACCACTGCCTGTATATGGAAAGGGTGAAAACGTACGCGACTGGCTCTTTGTAGAAGACCATGCTCGTGCCATAGACGTAATCTTCCATGAAGGTAAGATAGCAAAGACCTATAACATTGGCGGTTTCAACGAATGGAAGAACATAGATATAATAAAGGTGGTCATCAACACCGTTGACAGACTGTTAGGACGCAAAGAGGGAGAAGATCTGGATCTTATCACCTACGTAACAGACCGTCTGGGCCACGATGCCCGTTATGCCATAGACTCCACCAAACTACAGAAAGAGTTAGGTTGGGAGCCAAGCCTGCAGTTCGAAGAGGGCATAGAGAAGACCGTTCGCTGGTATCTGGACAACCAGGAATGGCTGGACAACGTCACATCGGGCGATTATCAGGCCTATTACGACAAAATGTACGCCAACCGCTAATTATTAGCCACTTTTTTTGATGATTTAAATCCTTAATCTGACCCATTAAGGATTATGTAAGGATAAAATTTGACCCACAAAAAACATCCAACAACATCAAAAACACCACCGCCAATCTCGACAAAGTGATTGTCCGGCTAACAACCAAAATCAACGCAACAGTTTGATTTTTCATTAAAAGGAAAAAGCAAAAATAACATACAGAATAAACTATGCAGATAGTTC
>CALEFD010000015.1 GCA_937876995.1 uncultured Bacteroidales bacterium
ATCCTGAAAGACGTTCGTGTGCGCAAGGAATGTTTATGATGATGACCAATGGTTTTGGTACATTCTTTGGTATGATATTGGCACAAAAAGTGGTAAATATGTTTACCGAAAGTGAATTTGTTGGTAATAGATATTATACTCTGGGTAATTGGAGTATGGTATGGATGATTTTTTCTATATTTGCTCTGTTGATAGCTCTGTTGTTTGCTTTGTCATTCAAGGAGAAAAATAGAAGTTGTAAAGATGGAAAATAGAATAGAACTAAAAGTAGGCGAGATTTTGAACAGGGTACCATCAGATTTAACTCTGGTGGTGATGTTGCACGAAAAAGATGGAGATCGTTCTTTGCCTCTGTTAGTAGGATTGCTGGAAGCGCAAGCTATAGCAATCAATGTGCTGAATTTAAAAATGCCGCGTCCAAATATATACGATTTATATGTCAGTTCTATGGAGTCTCTGGATGCAACTTTAGAAGAGGTTAATATCTACAAGATTGCAAACGGAATATTCTATTCTCATCTTTACATAAACAAAGATGGAAATGTGCATTATGTAGATTCTCGTACTTCCGATGCGGTTGCACTTGCGTTACGAACAGGAGCTCCTATTTACATAGATGAAGAACTGTTTAGTGTGCATTGTGCACATAAAGAGGGTAATGGCGCTTTTTCAATGCCAATAACAACTGCAAGCATTCAAGTATTGGAAGAGGCTATGGAGCAAGCTGTAGAGAGTGAAAATTATGAATTGGCGGCAAAATTGCGTGACGAGATTAACAAACGCAATGGTGTTGGTAATGATGGTAATATATAAAAGGTATGTGGCTGTTTTATTCACCTGAAATATCAGAAGATATGGAGATGCCTCAGGAAGAGGCAGTTCACTGCATCAGAGTGCTAAGATTGAAAGAGGGCGATATGGTTAAATTAACCGATGGAAAGGGCTCTTTTTACGATGCAACAATAAGCAGTGTTACAGGTAAAAAATGCTTTCTTCATATAGAAAAAGAGTATCCCCAGAAACCTTTGTGGAGTGGCTATATTCATTTGGCTATGGCTCCAACCAAGTTGATGGATAGGAATGAATGGTTTGTAGAGAAGGCTGTAGAATTTGGTGTGGACGAAATCTCTTTTATACGAACAGCACATTCAGAACGCGATGTGATAAAATTGGAACGCATAGAAAAGATTGCTGTTTCGGCTATGAAGCAGTCTCAGAAAGCAGTATTGCCTAAATTGAATCCTATGGTGAAGTTCTCTGATTTTATATCATCAAATCAAGATGGTGACAGGTTTATAGCGCATTGTGAAGAGCTGAATAAGATAGAATTGAAAGATTCCGTAATACGTGGAAATAAAACAACAGTTTTAATAGGTCCTGAGGGTGATTTTTCTCCTGCAGAGATAGAAATGGCTACAAAAGCAGGCTATAGAGGTGTTTCGTTGGGTCCTTCCCGTTTAAGATCAGAGACAGCAGCACTTGCGGCAGTTCATATTATGAATTTGGTAAACCAGATAGGTTGATGAGATATTTTATATACATAGCATTTAACGGAACTGCATACAGTGGTTGGCAGATTCAGCCCGATGCACCATCTGTGCAACAGACATTGCAAGAAGCTTTGTTTACCTTTTTGCGTGTTCAAACGGATGTAGTAGGGGCGGGTCGTACCGATGCCGGGGTTCATGCGGCGGAAATGGTTGCCCATTTTGATTTGGCGGAACCAAAGGATTGTGGTTGGATGATGAATAAATTGAATGGTATCTTGCCAACCGATATAGCCGTAAAGAAGATAGTACCTGTTATAGATTCTGCTCATGCCCGTTTTGATGCAAAATCCAGAACATACAGATACTATGTGAACTTAAATAAATCACCATTTGATCGGGATTTTTCGTTGCGTCTTATAGGTCCTATAGATTTCGATTTGATGAATGAAACTGCAAAGCAGTTGTTAACAACAATAGATTTTACCAGTTTCAGCAAGTTGCATACAGATACTAAAACAAACAATTGTAAGGTTACATACGCTAAATGGACTCAACTGTCTGAAGAGAAGTGGGTGTTTACCATTACTGCAGACCGATTCTTGCGTAATATGGTTCGTGCCATTGTGGGTACACTTCTTGCAGTAGGTCGTCATCAGCTTACTCCGCAGCAGTTTACCGAGATTATAGCCTCTAAAGATAGATGTAAGGCCGGCGATTCTGCACCCGCACGAGGCCTGTTTCTGGAACAGGTGGAATATCCGGATGAATTATTTAAAATCTCCCTATAATATATATAAGGTATGAAACAGTTTTTTTTGTCTCTATTTTTGTCTCTATTTGCTTTATCGGCTTATTCTGCAGATTTAAGGCAACTTTTTATAGATATGCCTGATTCCATAATGCCGTTACTGAATAAGAATAATAAATTGGATTTTTTAGACTATTTGGATATGGATATGCCAGCTGTTGTAACAAATAGTTTAGGTGGAAAGAGTACAATGAAATTCTTGACTGACGATATGTTGTCTGTACAAATGTCAACCTCATCGGAAATGGATATTAAACTGTTATATGGCAAAGATTCTCTTGTTACAATTGCTGTTATAGAAACTGTCTGTGGTGGGTATTGTGATTCCGATGTGACTTTTTATAACGATAAATGGCAACCTTTAGATAAGCAAAAGCTGATTTCTATGCCTCTGCTTGATGATTTTCTTGAGAAAAAGTTGATGAAACAGAGCGAATATAAAACAGCAATAGATGAAATGTATTATCGTTTGATGATGATAGAATCTACTCCCGGGTCTGATGTTTTTACAGTCACTTTGACTACAGCAGATACTATCCTGGATGAAGAGATTCGTACTTCCATCTTTAAAACCACTTCAATAAACTACCGTTGGAACGGCAAAAAGTTCATTCGTCAAAAGGACCGCTAATCGCTGAAGAGATAAGAAAACAATATTTTTATTCTAAATAGTTACGAATATGGCAATGAAAACTTACGCCCTTGAGTAATTAGAAGAAGAAAAAAGGACCGAAATTAAATTTCGATCCTTTTCCTTTTATACGATGTTTAGTTGTTATTTTCCGCGGCTCTTTGCGTAACGGCTCATGAACTTGTCCACGCGACCTGCTGTATCCACAAGCTTTGACTTACCTGTGAAGAATGGGTGTGAACTACTTGAAATTTCAAGCTTGATCAGAGGATAAGTCTGACCTTCGAACTCGATTGTTTCCTTAGTTGTGCAAGTTGAACGTGAAAGGAAGCAATCACCGTTTGACATGTCCTTAAATACTACAGGACGATAATTTTCTGGATGAATACCTTGTTTCATATCTTTAATTTTAAATTATACTCCGCCTTAACTATGCCAGCCTTGAAAGGTTTGGCAACTTCATAACGGGGGTTTCGGACTGCAAAATTACACTAATTTATTGTAATGGCAAAGTATTTTCACTCCTTTTTAATAGTATTCTTTTGTTTTTGTCTTTTGCAAACTATGAAGTCGATAATGAAATTGAAAAAAATGCATGTCAGAGAATAGCCGTTTGTTATTTTAACTAACTTTGCATGCCAAAATTTAAAGAAGATGGGTAAGAGTCCTAAAAAATATGATACTCTGGAAGGTCTTTTAAAGTATCCTTCAGAGAATTTCTTTAACAGTCAGGCGTTCTGTGGTTGCCTGCTTCTGCTTTCTGCTGTTGTAGCAATAATCTGTGCTAATTGTTCCGAACTTCAACCGTTCTACAACAATTTGTTGAATATGGAGGTGGGAATAAAAACCGGTAATGCAGAATTGATGTTGCCATTGCAAACGTGGATCAACGATGGGTTAATGGCAATATTCTTTTTGACAGTAGGTCTGGAGATTAAGCGAGAAATGATAGTGGGTCAACTCTCCTCAATCAAACATGCAGCATTGCCTATTATTGGAGCAATAGGCGGAATGGTCTTCCCGGCTGTTATTTATGCTCTGTTCAATGCCGGTTCAGATACGTCAAATGGTTGGGGTATTCCTATGGCTACCGATATTGCATTTGCAATAGGTGTCCTTTCGCTGTTGGGTAAACGTGTTCCAACAGGATTAAAGGTCTTTCTGATGGCATTGGCAATAGCCGACGATTTAGGTTCAATATTTGTAATAGCATTCTTCTATCCCAGTCATGTCATAGATTTCCTGTATTTGACTTTAGCAGGTTTGGTAACAGCATTTATGATTGTAATGAATAGGCTTAGAGTGAATAAATCGCTTTACTACATAGTACCGGGTATGTTACTGTGGTTTCTTATGTTGAAATCGGGTGTGCATGCTACAGTAGCAGGTGTTATAATGGCTATCACTATTCCAGCCAGAAGTTTTGTCAACGAATTGGAATTTAGTAAGAATATGTCATTGCTCGTTAATCATTTTAATGATGTGTCAAAAGACAATACGTCTGTTCTTACTAATCCGGAACAACAGATAGTTATTAATGGTATGGATGAAATGTCTTCAAAGATGAATCCAATGCTTCATCGGTTCGAATTTCATCTTCATTCCATATCAGACTACTTTATAATGCCGATGTTTGCATTCTTTAATGCCGGTGTTGTATTTGATGCTTCTCTATTCAGTTGGCCATTGCCACCAATTGTACCGGGTATATTCTTTGGATTGCTGATAGGTAAACCGTTAGGTATATCTTTGTCATGCTGGCTTGCAACAAAATTCAAGGTTGCAGCTTTGCCTGAAGGTTGTAATTGGAAGCAGTTTATCTCGTTGGGATTTATTGCCGGTATAGGTTTTACTATGGCAATATTCGTGGATGGATTGGCATTCTTGCCATCGGGATTGCCTGAGGAACAGATTTCATACTATGTCAATTTAGGTAAGGCTGTAATATTGTTGACTTCAGTTACTGCGGCATTGGTAGGAGCTGCTTCACTATATTTTACTACCAAAGACGGCGATAGTGCCGGCAAATAAAATGTAAAGTGGTTAAAAACTTTCTCTTTCTACATTTTATAATAAGATTGAAAGTGTGTAACTTTGCACTCGGTTTTGATAAACGTTTATAAACAATAAATATTAAACAAATGGTAAGCTACAAAGAGTTGGGTTTGGTGAACACCCGTGAAATGTTCGCAGCTGCAGTTAAGGGCGGTTATGCAATACCGGCATTTAACTTCAACACAATGGAACAGATGCAGGCTATTGTACAGGCTGCAGTAGAAACTGAATCACCTGTTATTATGCAGGTATCAAAAGGTGCACGTAACTATGCAAATGCTACTATCCTGCGTTATATGGCTCAGGGTGCTGTAGAGTATGCTAAAGAACTCGGTTGCGCTCATCCTGAAATAGTTCTTCACCTTGATCACGGTGATAGCTTTGAAATCTGTAAAGATTGTATCGACATGGGCTTTTCATCTGTTATGATTGATGGTTCACATTTGCCATACGAAGAGAATATTGCTCTTACAAAGAAGGTTGTGGAATATGCACATCAGTTTGATGTAACCGTTGAAGGTGAACTTGGTGTTCTTGCAGGCGTTGAAGACGAAGTTAGTGCAGCTGAATCACATTATACAAAACCTGAAGAGGTACAGGATTTTGTTAGCAAGACAGGTGTTGACAGCCTTGCTATCTCTATAGGTACTTCTCATGGTGCTCATAAATTTACTCCGGAACAGTGCACATTGGTAAATGGCGTATTGGTTCCACCTCCATTGGCATTTGATATCCTTAAGGAGATTGAAGTTAAGATTCCTGGATTCCCAATCGTACTTCATGGTTCATCTTCAGTTCCTCAGGAAGAAGTTGCTACAATCAACCAGTTTGGTGGTGCTTTGGCAGCAGCTATAGGTATTCCTGAAGATCAGCTCCGCGAAGCTTCAAAGAGTGCTGTATGTAAGATCAATATTGACTCTGACTCACGTTTGGCTATGACAGCAGCTATTCGCAAGCACTTGGCTGAAAACCCAAGTCATTTTGATCCACGTCAGTATTTGAAACCTGCTCGTGACAACATGAAGAAGATGTACATCCATAAGATTGTAAATGTACTTGGTTCAGATCACAAACTGTTGAATAAGTAATTCACAAAATACTGAATAGATAAGCCTCAAGGTTCAATACTTTGAGGCTTATTTCATATATTATACTCTCGCACTTTTTTAATCAATTCGTTTTAGTTTGTAGAATAATATTTGTAGCTTTGTGTCAACTAACTGATATGATATGAGACGAATTACTTTATTTATTGTTACTATCGCATTGTTGATGTCTTGCACAGGTGGTGCGTATAAAAGTACGTCTGATGGAGTTATTGTGAATGTTCAGAACAGAGAGGAAAATGGGCCTGCAAGGGTTCGTTTGCAGATTATGTCTGAAGGAATTGTCAGAGTGTCCCAAACTCCGGATAGAAAATTTCATGATAGGAATAGTCTGATTATTTTGCCGGATGCTCAGAGAGAGACTAATTTTGAAGTTGTAGATTCAGAAGCATCTGTGGGAATCAAAACATCGGAACTTTATGTTACAGTGAATAAAACAGATGGTGTGGTTACATTTATGGATGCTAAAGGTAATGTGATTTCTAAAGAATCGGAACCTACATCTTTTGCTCCTGTCTCTGTAACAGATACAAAAGGTACAACAACCGGTTATACAACAATAAATCGTTTTAATACTGTTCCGGAAGAGGGCTTGTTTGGATTAGGACAGCATCAGTCTGACCAATGGAACTATAAAGGCGAAAACGAGGAATTATATCAGTATAACACCAAAATCAGTATTCCATTTGTAATATCATCAAAAAATTATGGCATACTTTGGGATTCCTATTCTTTGGCAAGATTTGGTAATCCTGATACATATTCTCAATTGCATAAAGTCTTTAAATTATACGATAAAAATGGTGCTGAAGGTAGTTTGACTGGTACGTATTTCGCCAGATGGGGTGAACCTTTGGTGCGAGCAGAGGATTCACTTTTCTATGGTGATGCCGATGCTGTGCAAAATCTGCCTCGTTTGGGAAATGATGTTTTGTACGAAGGCTCTATAGAACCTTTTGAAAGCGGTGAATACAGATTTCTGCTCTATTATGCCGGTTATGTAAAAGTGTTTATTGACGACGAAGAAATTGTGGCTGAACGTTGGCGTACTGCATGGAATCCAAATTCATACAAGTTCTCTGTAGATATGCAGAAAGGCAAAAAGTATAATTTGCGAGTGGAATGGAAACCTGACGGTGGCTCATCTTATATAGGCCTGCGTGCATACGCTCCTGTAGCCGATGAGATAATGGATAAAATCACAATGTGGAATGAAATGGTTCCACAATCTGACTACTATTTTATTACGTCAAGTAATATGGATGGTGTGATAGGTGGTTTACGTAGTTTGGTAGGTAAGGCAAATATTATGCCTAAATGGGCTATGGGTTTCTGGCAGAGTAGAGAGCGTTACACAAATCAGAATGAAGTGGTAGCAACATTGAAAACCTTCCGTGAAAAGGGTATAGGTATTGACAATATAGTACAGGACTGGAACTATTGGGAAGAGGATAGTTGGGGTGCTCACGACTTTGATCCGGCACGTTTCCCCGATCCACAAGGAATGATGGATGCTGTTCACGAAATGAATGCACAGTTAATGATATCGGTATGGCCTAAGTTCTATCATACAACAGAACACTATAAGGAATTTGATGAAAACGGCTGGATGTTTACCCGTGCAGTAGAAGATAGTATTCGTGACTGGATAGGCCCCGGTTACATAGGTTCGTTCTACGATGCATATTCCGAAGGTGCTCGCAAACTATTCTGGCAACAGATGAAAGAACATCTATATAAATATGGTATAGATGCTTGGTGGATGGATGCCAGTGAACCTAATATTCGCGACTGCGTTCCTTTGTACTATCAGAAATTGTTGTGTGGACCAACTGGATTGGGTTCATCTACCGAATATCTTAATGGTTATGCTCTGATGAATGCAAAGGCTATATATGAGGGGTTGAGAGAAGAAGAACCTAATAAACGTGTGTTCCAGCTGACACGTTCCGGTTTTGCCGGCTTGCAACGTTATTCTACTGCATCATGGAGTGGTGATATAGGAACTCGCTGGGAAGATATGCGTTCTCAGATTGTGGCAGGTATGAACTTCTCACTGTGTGGTGACCCATATTGGACAATGGATATAGGTGGTTTCTGTGTAGAAAACAGATATGCAAATGCACAGCGTGAATATGACAGGATAGGTGTTGAAAACGATGATTTGAAAGAGTGGCGAGAATTACAGACTCGTTGGTATCAGTTTGGTACTTTTACTCCTGTATATCGTGCCCATGGTCAGTTCCCGCTTCGTGAAGTTTGGAATATAGCTCCGGAACATCATCCGGCATACAAATCTATAGTCTATTATAATCAGTTGAGATACAGACTTATGCCTTACATCTATTCGTTGGCAGGCAGTGCGTATCATGATGATTATACACTGATGCGCGGTTTGGTTATGGATTATGCAAACGATAATACAGCAATGAATGTTTCGGATCAGTTTATGTTGGGACCATCTCTAATGATATGCCCGGTCTATGAATATAAAGTACGTTCACGTGAAGTATATCTGCCAAAGGGTAAGAAATGGTATAACTTTAATAACGAATCAGAAGTTATAGAGGGTGGTAAGACTATTGTTGCAGATGCTCCATACGAATTGATGCCAATGTATATTCCATCCGGTGCTATTATTGCATACGGCCCTCAGATAGAGTACGTAGATCAGGTTCCTGCTACCGAGATTACATTGAAGGTGTATGCAGGTAATGATGGTAACTTTGCTCTTTATGAAGACGATGGTGAATCGTTCGACTACGAAAATGGTAAATATTCAATTATACCTATCAGTTATAATGATGTCTCTAAGAGTCTCACTATTTCAGAAAGGCAGGGTGAATACGATGGAATGTTGAAGGAACGAGTATTTGTAATTAACTATAACGATAACGGAACTATCAAAACAAGAAGAGTTGATTATTCCGGTAAGGAGTTGAAAGTAGCGTTATGATGCGAATTTTAAAGTTTTTTTCAGCAATTATCGATATTTAAGGAATTAAGTTAGTAGTTTTTTTGAAATTAATGTATATTTGCATAATTACTTCGGTGAAGAGTATATAAATATTGTTTAATAATTAATAATAAGCGAATTATGGCTAAAGAGTATTTTCCTGGAATAGGTAAAATTAAGTTCGAAGGCAAGGATAGCAAAAATCCAATGGCTTTCCATTACTATGATGAGAACAAGGTTATCATGGGTAAAACTATGAAAGATTGGTTGCGTTTTGCAATGGCTTGGTGGCACACATTGTGTGCAGAGGGTGGTGACCAGTTTGGTGGTGGTACCAAATCATTCCCTTGGAATCAGGCTGCAGATGCAGTGGAAATTGCTAAGCAGAAGGCTGATGCTGGTTTCGAAATCATGCAGAAGTTAGGCATTCCTTACTATTGCTTCCATGATGTTGACTTGGTAGCTGAAGGTAAGAATGTTGCTGAATATGAAGCTAACTTGAAGGCTATCGTAGCATATCTTAAGGAGAAACAGGCTGAAACAGGTATCAAACTGTTGTGGTCAACAGCTAACGTATTTGGTAATGCACGTTATATGAACGGTGCTTCTACCAACCCTGATTTTGACGTTGTTGCTCGCGCTATCGTTCAGATTAAGAACGCTATCGATGCAGGTATTGAACTTGGTGCTGAAAACTATGTATTCTGGGGCGGTCGTGAAGGTTACATGAGCCTTCTGAACACAGACCAGAAGAGAGAAAAAGAGCACATGGCAACTATGTTGACAATGGCTCGCGACTATGCTCGTGCAAAGGGCTTCAAGGGTACATTCCTGATTGAACCAAAACCAATGGAACCTTCAAAGCATCAGTATGATGTTGACACAGAAACAGTTATCGGTTTCTTGAAGGCTCACAATTTGGATAAGGACTTCAAAGTTAACATTGAGGTTAACCACGCTACATTGGCAGGTCACACATTTGAACACGAACTTGCTTGTGCAGTTGACGCAGGTATGCTTGGTTCTATCGACGCTAACCGTGGTGACTACCAGAATGGTTGGGATACAGACCAGTTCCCAATTGACCAGTACGAATTGGTACAGGCTTGGATGGAAATCATCCGTGGCGGTGGCTTAGGCACAGGTGGTACAAACTTCGATGCTAAGACACGTCGTAACTCAACAGATCTTGAAGATATCTTCATCGCTCACATCAGCGGTATGGATGCTATGGCACGTGCTCTTGAAAGCGCAGCTAAGCTTCTTGAAGAATCACCATACAAGAAGATGAAGGCTGAACGTTACGCTTCATTCGACAGCGGTCTTGGTAAGAAGTTCGAAGAGGGTAAGATGACTCTCGAAGAGGCTTACGAATATGGCAAGCAGGTTGATGAACCAAAACAGACCAGCGGTAAGCAGGAATTGTACGAAGCAATTGTAGCAATGTACGCTTAATAAGTGAAATACCTTATAAACAAAAGAGTCCGGAGCTTAGCTTCGGACTCTATTTGTATATGAGTAATAAGAAAAAGAAAAATGTAATATTTACTTTTTCCTCTTTCTGATAATATTACGAATAATTATAAAGGCTAATACAGCAAATACTACACCTGCAATGGTATAACCTATTTCGTGGCTGTATTCTGTTACAGTGCTGATAAGTTCTTCTTCAGGAACAACTCTCTCCAAATAGTAACCTAAAAGTGCTAAGACAACATTCCAAATACCAGCACCTAAAGCTGTAAATGCTATAAACTTATGCAAGCTCATTTTTGCCAATCCGGCAGGAATAGAGATAAGTTGTCTGATAGCCGGTATTAAGCGACCTACAAAGGTTGATATAGCACCGTGCTGATTAAAATATTCCTCTGCTTTCTGAACTTTTGAACCATCTAACAGACATAGATGACCAATTTTACTATCTGCAAACTTGTAAACCAATGGCTTACCTATCCAAAGAGCCAAAAAATAGTTTATTAGTGCACCTAAACAAGCTCCTAATGTGGCTGATAAGATTATTAAAAACAGATTCATTTCTCCTGTAGATGCTGCGTGATATGCTGCAGGTGGAACTACTATTTCCGATGGAAATGGAATAAATGAACTTTCAATGGTCATCAAAAGTGTGATAGTCCAATAATTAAGGTGTTCAAGGCACCACTGTAAAAATGTAGAAATTGATAGCATTTTATAGTTGTTTAGTCATATTAATCAATAAGTTAAGTTCTGTGTTGTCCGAATCTATTGCCAATCCTTTGTAGATATATTTCAATGCTTCGTCTTCGTTATGATTTACTATATGGATTCTGGCTATGAGATTGTAAACCTCTATATATAACCTTTTGGAATCGTCTTTATCTAAATTCTCTTCGGTTTTGGTAAGGTAATCCATTGCCAAATCGTAATTGTGTAGATGATAGTTACACTTTCCGCAACAATAGGTTAATATGTTGTTGAACTCTTTAGTCTTATTTAGCAGCTCTTTATACAATTCCAGGGCAGTCTTGTAGTCATGTATGTTGAGATAGCAGTCTGCTTTCATCAGCATAGCGTCATAATTATCAACACTTATGGCTATGGCATATTCATAACACTCTCTGGCTTTGATATAATCTTCACTTAAAAAATATGTCTTTCCTAACTGTTCCCAAGTGTATGAGTTGTATGGAAATATATCCAGCTGTTTGTTGTACCACTCTATAGCCTTATCGTATTGGTTTGCCCTATAGTATAAATCTGCCTGATATTCGTAAAAGATTGGTATTGGTTTTGTCATCTTTTCAAATGCTATGTCCAGCCAATATTGTACTTCGTCATCGTAATTCTTATTAGTCATTTCCAATATGATGTCTTCTATCAGGCTTAAATCGTTGTTGCTGTTGTTGAAGGATTGATCAAAATAAAATTTTGCCTCTTGTATGTTATTGTCTGCAAGTTCTACTAAACCTTTTATATATAGAACCTCCTGGTTGGTTGGGTCCTCAAGCATTTCTGCAAATTGTCTTGCCATTTTTTTATTACCTTGTGACAACAGATTGTTGATATTCGCAATAATAATATCGGTGTCGTTGGGGTGCAGACGCATTCCGTACTCTAAAGCAGTTTCTACCTTCTCCTGTTCAGAACTCAAGACATAATAATCTACTATATCGGCAATATCGGATGCATCTAAATATAGTGTACCTCCATTGTCAATCATATCTTCGAATTTCTGCAATATCTGCTGGAATTCAAAAGATTCATAGTAGTTAGCCGAACTATCTCTCATTCTATCTGTTTAAGCTTTACCCTTAATCTTGCTCCAGTTGTCTTTGAGTGAAACAGTTCTGTTGAATATAAGATGTTCTGTTGTAGAATCTTTGTCTGTACAGAAATAACCTATGCGCTGGAACTGGAAATGATCCATTGGCTTGGTGTCTGCCAAGAAATTCTCTACATAACAGTTTTTGCGAACCTCCAAAGAATTTGGATTCTTCATCTGTTTCATAGCTTCGACAGTGCTCAATCCCTCTTCTTTTGTAAGGCGTGCCAATTCGTCGCGTGGGTTTTCTACACTCCATAGACGGTCGTATAGGCGAACTTCTGCTTGGATGGCGTGTTTTACACTTACCCAGTGAATAGTTCCTTTTACCTTGCGGTTAGAATCTGATTCTCCAGTCTTTGTGTTTGGAATAAATTCGCAATATACCTCTTCTATATTGCCGTTTTCGTCTTTTTTACAACCTGTGCATAGTACTATGTAAGCACTCTTCAGTCTTACTTCACGTCCTGGTGTTAAACGGAAATATTTGGATGGAGCATCTTCCATGAAGTCTTCTCTCTCTATCCAGAGCTCTCTGCTGAAGCTTATTTTATGACTGCCGGCTTCCGGATCTTCAGGATTATTAATTGCATCCAACTCTTCTACCTTATCTTCCGGATAGTTTGTGATAATCAGTTTTACAGGATCTATAACAGCCGATACACGTGTAGCGCGACGATTTAAATCTTCACGAATGGCAGATTCCATCAGTGCCATGTCGTTCAGAGCATCAAATTTGGTGTAACCAATGCGATCTACAAACATCTTTATAGATTCCGGTGTGTAACCTCTGCGACGGTAACCGCAGATAGTTGGCATACGTGGATCATCCCAACCGGAAACCATACCCTCCTGTACCAGTGCCAATAGGTTACGCTTACTTAAGAGAGTGTAGTTAAGGTTTAGTTTGTTGAATTCAGTCTGACGTGGGCGGTTGTCATCCAAATCTTCTCCTTTCTTAAGCCAATCAATGAATAGATCATATAGTGGACGATGAGGTACAAATTCAAGTGTACACAATGAGTGTGTAACTCCTTCAAAATAGTCGCTCTGTCCGTGTGCAAAATCGTACATAGGATATGCTTTCCAGGTAGTACCTGTACGATGATGAGGAGTCTTAACTATACGATATATGATAGGATCTCTGAACAGCATATTGTTGTGGGCCATATCTATTTTGGCACGCAATACCATAGAACCCTCTTCTAATTCACCACTGTTCATCTTATTGAAAAGTTCCAGGCTCTCTTTAACAGGACGATCTCTGTAAGGACTGTTAATACCCGGTTGAGTAGGGGTACCCTTCTGTGATAGAATGGCCTCTTGATTCTGTTCGTCAATGTAGGCTTTACCCTCTTTTATAAGGTCTATGGCAAAATCCCACAATTGCTGGAAATAGTCGGAAGCGTAGAATTCGTTTTCCCATTTGAATCCCAGCCATTCAATATCTTCTTTTATGGCATCAACGTATTCTGTATCTTCTTTTGTAGGATTGGTATCATCAAAGCGCAGATTACAGATACCACCATGTTTTTCTGCCATACCAAAGTCCATGCAGATAGCTTTTGCATGACCAATGTGCAGGTAACCATTTGGTTCGGGCGGGAAACGTGTTTGAACTCGTCCACCATTTTTACCCTCTGCAAGATCTTTTTCTACCATCTCTTCAATGAAGTTCAAGCTCTTCTTTTCGCTTACTTCCTTTGCACTATTTTCTATCATATCGATTGATTATATTTCGTTCTAATTTTAAAAGTGCAAAGTTACTGATTTTTGTGTAAAAAATGAATAATGGAGAGTTTGTAAAATGAAAATAGTGTAAGGTTAGGGTGATGACCTTGTAAATTCTTAATTATCAGCTTGCCAAAAATCTTATCTACAACTGTAATAGTCCAATCCAAATGCCACTTTTTAATACGTCTGTACTGTTTAAGCAGCGTTGAACCGTTGTTAATATCTTCTCTGTGATTATACAGATTGTGGATAGATTGTCTGGTCTTTTCCAAAAAGATGCTGTTTTCCTCTATGCCTATATGTATAAGCGGATTGTCTATATGTATGATGCTTACGTTCTTCTCTTTTAATTCTAAACCAAACAGAACATCTTCGTAACCATATCCTACAAAATTTTCGCAGAATCTGATTTGCATAAAAATATCTCTGTCTATCAAAAAAGAGAAAGGAGTGAATTGGCTGTAAGGTTCTTTGTTGCGAATCTCTGCGGATCTTTTTTTGTCTGCTCTTTTTTCGTATCTGTATCGCAACTCAACACAAGGGTAGGGCTGACTGTTCGGATGACGCAAACCGCCACAGACAACACTGTATTGTTCCGCTTTGTCTATGTATCGTCTTATGAATTTGTCGTTTTCAACTGCAGCATCGCAATCTAAAAACAGTAGCTTTTGATATTGGGATTTATCTGCAAGCAGATTTCTAATGGCTGCTCTACCAATATTCTTTTCCAACTGAAAAAAAGAACAGTTTGTGAGTTTTTCTACTGCGTTTTTGCAGGCATTGGCTTTGAAACGGTCCGGCGAACAGTCGTCGGCAACAATAATTTCGTACTCTATTCCTAAAGACGAACATTGTGATTGCAAACTGTTTACAAGCAGTTCGCAATCCCAATTGTAGGTGGGTATGAGTATTGATAATGATACCATTGAAAATATATTTCGTCAAAAGTAGTAAAAACGCTTCAAATAGAGTAATTTTGCAGAAAGATAAATAAACAGAAGATATGCAGCCTTTAGCAGAAAGAATGAGACCAAGATCGCTTGATGACTATGTAGGTCAGAAACATCTGGTTGGAGATGGAGCAGTTCTACGCAGAATGATTGAATCCGGCAGGTTATCTTCGTTTATTTTATGGGGACCTCCCGGTACGGGCAAAACTACATTGGCTCAGATAGTTGCATCTCAACTTGATATTCCGTTCCATACACTTAGTGCCGTAACTGCAGGGGTGAAAGATGTACGAGATGTTATTGAATTGGCACGTAGCAACCGTATGTTTAATACCAACGGCAGTCCTATCCTGTTTATAGATGAAATTCATCGTTTCAATAAAGCGCAGCAGGACTCATTGTTGGGTGCGGTAGAACGTGGCGATATTACTCTGATAGGTGCTACTACAGAGAATCCTTCGTTTGAAGTGATACGCCCTCTGCTCTCAAGAATGCAGGTCTATGTACTCAATTCTTTGGAAAAGGAAGATCTGTTGCAACTTATGGAGCGTGCTATAGCAACAGATATATATCTTAAACAACGTACTATTGAACTGAAAGAGACTACTGCTTTGATGCGTTTTTCAGGTGGTGATGCCAGAAAACTGCTTAATATGCTGGAACTGGTGGTAGAATCGGAGGGTGGCGATAATGTAATAATTACCGATGAAATGGTCAATTTACGTCTGCATCAGAACCCTTTGGCATACGACAAAGATGGAGAGATGCATTACGATATAATATCGGCATTTATTAAGTCAATTCGTGGCAGCGATCCGGATGGCGCTCTCTATTGGTTGGCCAGAATGGTGGAGGGTGGCGAAGACCCGGCTTTTATTGCTCGCCGTCTGATAATATCGGCTTCGGAGGATATAGGATTGGCTAATCCAAATGCTTTGTTGCTTGCAAATGCAGCTTTTGATTCTGTGATGAAGATTGGTTGGCCGGAAGGTAGAATTCCGTTAGCAGAGGCTACAGTCTATTTAGCTACAAGCCCAAAGAGTAATTCAGCCTATATGGGTATAAATGATGCATTGGAAAAGGTTCGTTCAACAGGAAATTTGCCGGTTCCTCTGCATCTGCGTAATGCTCCGACCAAACTGATGAAACAGTTGGGCTATAGCGATGGTTATAAGTATGCGCACAGTTACGAAGGTAATTTTGTGGAACAGCAATTTTTACCCGATGAAATAGAAGGGACACGTTTTTGGATACCTCAGCATAATGCTTCGGAAGATAGGTTAAAAGAGAGAATGGAGCAGATATGGAAACGTAAGTATTGAATACTAATTGTTTACAATTCCCACTAATCTGTCATATCTGGAACCTGTTTCTCTGTAGTACACAAGTATCATATATTCATTTTTTGTTTCGTAACAATCGCCTTCCGTCTTTGCTGTCATAGAACTATTGGTGTCATTATCTACAAAAATATATTGATAATTGTAAGCACCCTGTTTAAGCAGAGTAGTAATGGTGTATGCCTTTTTATTGTTATCATATTCCATTTTCCAATTGTCTGTAACGGCATTTCCGGAAAAATCTCCTCTTAGATAAATCTCACCACTATATTGTTTGGTCATAGAAAGAGTGAAGTCTATGTATAGATAATCAGATTCAATGTCGCTGTTGTTTGAATTGTGGTCGCGAATAAGATAACGTCCGTTGTTGTCGTGGTCGTATCTGTATGCAATGTGCTGATTGTCTGTAAATAATGTTGCGTGGTAATATGGGTTTTGGAAAACTATTCTATCTACATTTTGTGTATAATCGTACATATCTATTATTTCAAAACGTCTGTACTCATTTCCGGCGTCAAAAATCAGCTCCTTGCAGTGTAAATACTCCATTTTACCGTTAGATTTGTAGGTTGGAGCAAAACCACTCACTGCATTGTTTATGTTTCTGTTCATAATTACAAATGGTATTATCTCTTTAGCCTGATTGATAACACGCAGTTTGGAATGATTAATGGTAAATGATACCTGTTGATGTGTACTGTTTACATCTATGTCTGTGTTTGAACTTACAGTAATTCCTATTGTTGCTAATTCTTCTGTTACCGCAAATTTTGTATCGGCAACTGTATTGCCATCTTCATCTTTAATCTCCAGGATGTAGTTTCCGGATAGTTTTAGCGAAGTGTCGTCGTTTGGAATACAAAAGGTGTAGTGGGTGTATTCAAATGTGGTGTTTATGGAGTTTTCGTAATCGTCTATAGGCATATCGTTAAAACCCTCTATATAATCTGATTCATATAAATCAGATGGCTCCCAGTTTGAATCACAGTGTGTAATGTGATAGGTAAATCTGTTGTAATTATGAGACATCTCATCGAATGATATGGTTAAAATATCATCACTGTTTAGTTTTAAAATAGGGGATAATAACCAATCGTTATTAACTATTGTACGAACGGTTTTTATGTTGTTGCTATACGAATTTGACCATTGCGCAAAACTCTGCAACGGCCACAAAAATGTGACACATATTATGATAATGTATCCGAATATTCTGTCTATATGGTTCGTCATAGTACAAAAGTAATAAAATTATTAAGGTAAGGAGTATGTAACCAAGTAAAAAAAGAGTAATTTTGCATTCTGAAAATTTAGAGAGATATGGCAAAAGAACTTAAAGATCTTACCAAAAGAAGTGAAAACTATTCACAATGGTATAACGAATTGGTAGTGAAAGCCGATTTGGCAGAGCAGGCTCCGGTACGCGGTTGCATGGTAATAAAGCCTTACGGTTACGCTATTTGGGAGAAGATTCAGCGTGTACTTGACGATAAATTCAAGGAAACAGGTCATCAGAATGCATATTTCCCCTTGCTTATACCAAAATCATATCTTAGTCGCGAAGCAGAACATGTGGAAGGTTTTGCAAAAGAGTGTGCGGTAGTAACACACTATCGTCTAAAGAATGCAGAGGATGGTTCGGGTGTTATTGTAGATCCCGCAGCTAAACTGGAAGAGGAACTGATAATTCGTCCTACTTCAGAAACAATTATCTGGAGTACTTATAAAAATTGGATTAAATCATATCGTGATCTGCCTATTTTGTGTAACCAGTGGGCTAATGTAATGCGTTGGGAAATGCGCCCTCGTCTTTTCTTGCGTACAGCAGAATTCCTGTGGCAGGAAGGTCATACAGCACATGCTACAAGAGAAGAGGCAGAAGCAGAAGCAAAGAAGATGCAGAAAGTTTATGCAGATTTTGCTGAACAGTATATGGCAGTCCCTGTAGTTAAGGGTGTTAAATCGGAAACAGAACGTTTTGCCGGCGCTCTTGATACCTATACAATTGAATCTATGACTCAGGATGGCAAGGCACTGCAGTGTGGTACTTCTCACTTCCTGGGACAGAACTTTGCAAAGGCATTTGATGTTCAGTTTGTGAATAAGGAGAATAACCTGGAATATGTGTGGGCTACATCATGGGGTGTATCAACCAGATTGATGGGTGCGCTCATTATGGCCCATTCAGACGATAACGGTTTGGTGCTTCCTCCTAAATTGGCTCCAATTCAGGTTGTTATTGTTCCTATCTATAAGAAAGACGAAGAACTGCAGCAGATTGATGCTCGTGTAGCAACATTGGTAGAAAAATTACGTGCTCGCGGTATTAGTGTTAAATATGATAATGCAGATAACAAGCGTCCGGGCTTTAAGTTTGCCGATTACGAAGTTAAGGGTATTCCTGTTCGCGTGGTTATGGGTTATCGTGATTACGAAAATGGAACCGTAGAGATAATGCGTAGAGATACTTTGGAAAAAGAGACTTTACCATTTGAAGGTATAGATGAAAAGATTGAAAAGCTGTTGGATGAAATTCAGCAGAATATCTTCCAAAAAGCTTTGAACTACAGAAAGGAGAGAACCTTTGAAGTTGATACATATCAAGAGTTTAAGGAGAAAATAGAAGCAGGTTGCTTTGTATTGGCTCATTGGGATGGCACTGCAGAAACAGAAGCTAAGATTAAAGAAGAGACAAAAGCTACTATACGTTGTCTGCCTTTGGATTATGAATCAGGTCCTGGTCAGTGTGTATATACAGGTAAACCTTCTGCAGGCAGAGTGCTCTTTGCAAGATCATATTGATAACATACAATATAATTATATTAAGGTTTTTTATTGCGAGGTCGGTTTCTTAGAAATCGGCCTCGTAAACTATACCAACACCTTGTGTGGTGAGAGATGTCTTGGAGAAATACTTATCGTTGTTCTTGTTGTATCCTCTTAAACTTATTCTTGGTTTCTTGAAGAGTAACCATTCTACTTCAAAATCGCTAATTAAGTTTGAAGTGTTGGTTATTGCATTTTCTCTGTATCCAAAATTACCGTTCAGTAGAAGCCTGTTATTTAACAGGTGGGCTTCCATTATTCCTTCAAACTCTTTATCTGTCAGGTTTGCTTGGTCATTATTTAAGTAGCTGCCCGCAGTAACATTACCTGAAAGAGTAAAGTTGTTGTTGTTTATAACTTGCGACAATAGATTGTTTATCTGTGTATTTACAGTATTGTTAAATAATGATTCCATAGCACTTGGCGATGTGGAAACATTTGTGTTGGCATAATCGTATGAATAGAATCTACCCATAGTAAGCAGATACATAAACTGCAGGTTGGTCTGTTCTTCTGTACTTGTAGAACTCTTAATAGCCTCTTTTTCCTCTTGTGAACCCTGTGGCAACTCTATGTTGAATGCCAATGAAGGTGAAGAAACAGTACCTGAAATGTCCATTAAACAATTCACTCTTACATTGTTATCGGACGATAGATTAACATCAAGATCACTTAATGATGCAGAATTAACAGTATGGATAGTATGGAGATTGAGTTCTGCCGTGGATGGATGTCCGTTAAAAGTAACGTAACTATCGTTACTATCGGAGAACTTGAAATCTTTTCTAATCAGATTCTCTAAAGAGAAATTACACAATCCGTTAGTAACATTATATCTACCCAAAAGAGAAACACCCTGTTTGTTGCTATAGTCTGCTCTGATTTGTCCGCTTCCTCTTACTGTTCCATTAAGTGGGTCCATTAAAAGTTCTATCTCCGCATCATCGGTACAATCTATATTGAAACTTAGCTGAACATCGGTATTGACCTCTTTTGTGCTTTTTTTGCTTCTCTTTTTTTCTGTAATATCTTCTTTTATCTCTATTGCTACAGAATTTGCATCAACAATTTTTAGGAAACTGTTGTCTGCTACAGGGCCGGCAGACAGGTTGTAGCCAAATGTTGTTCCCGGTGCAGTAGTTGCGTCTGCTTTTACAATAAGCCCTTTGCTGTTTGATGTTGTTAAGTTTATTGAGCCGGTAGCAAATACATTAGCAAATAGATCTGTCGATTCAGTTTTGGGTATATTAAGAACTTGCATGTTTGTGATATACGCGTCCATATTTACAGCAAAGTCAATCAGGTCTGTATGGTCTATATTACACATCAGCAGGCCTTTGTTGCCTCTTTCGTCATAAAATTCAACATCGCGGAATATCATTTTGCCAGGTTGGAAGGTCAGAGTGTCATGCCTGATAATAAAACGTGTGTTTAATACACTCTGGTCTAAAACACCATCTTCCAGTATGGCTGTACCTTCAAGATCGAGAGTCTGTAAACCACCAAATAATCTTATATTGCCAATGGCTTTACCGTTAACCTCTCTGAATATGTTTTTGGTGAAAGTATTTAGAAAATAGAGGTCTGTACGATTGGCATCGATGTTAATGTCAATAAATCTGTTTTTAGGAGAATAATATCCTTCAAACAGAGTAGTGGCCTTGTCTTCGTCATTCATCAGTGCGTTTATATCAATGCACTCCAATTCCTGATTCCAGATACCTTCTATCTCTAAATGTCCTCCGTAAGATCCCATATAGGAGAAATTGTCGGCTGCCAAATTGCCAAAGAATGCAGGTGTCTCCAAAAGTGAAATTGCATGAATGTCGGCCGATGCAATTCCCTTAAATGAAACGCCACCTACATTAAACATATTGAATGTATTTTCTAAATCGATATTGTCAAAAGATATGTGTAAGCTATCCGTAGGTATGGACGATATTAATCCATCTGCCGATATGGATTGTTCTTTGTTAGCTAATTTAAAGTTGTCAATGCTGATTTTTCCGGAATCTGTTGCAATATAGAATTGAGATAGATTCCAATCCACATTATTTAAAGTAAGTCCCGTTCCTGACAACTGATGACGGCTTTTAATCCAGTCGTTTTGTCTGTTGAATTCTTCAAAGATGGTTAATGCAGATGTATTTATGTTCAGTTCATCTTTGTTGACACTATTCCATTGAACGTTTGTTTTAATACTATCGTTTGCTGCCGATAGTGACACAATGATATTATTACCCGGATTAAATCCTGCGCTATAGTTGCCTGCCAAATTGATATTGGTCTTACCATTGTCTGAATCTAAAGTTATATTACCGTTCCTAATGTAGTTGTCGTTTACGGAAACATCCGGAATGAGGGCAGTTACATTTGCTGTGTTGCTGTTTCCATTTACACTATATTGTATACTGGCAGCCTCTCCTAATTCTAAAGGTATGTGTAAAACGTTTTCATAGAAATTGGTAGGTGGTAATTGTATGTCAACCACAAAACGATCTGTAGAATTATGAATGGTGTTTAACCCTAATTTGCTCTTTAGCAGCCATTCGCTAAGTGTAGGAAGAGTCTTGTCTAAAACCATTACAAATGAATTAGGAAGTGTGGATAATTTATAATCTCCAACTATATCTATATTTGCAATGTCGCTCTTTAGGAATACATCGCGACGGTTGTATCCGTTTTCTTCTATTGTAAGTAATATTTGTTCGTTAGTCTTGAATTCACCTTCCAAATCGCAATATGAAAGACTGTCAATGGTTAGTTTTCCGCGTAAATCATCAATAGTGTTGCCAATACTATTTGCCACTATATTTGCGGAAACTATCATACTGTCTCTGGAACTGAGATTTAAGTTGGTTAAATTTATCTCTTTTAAGTTGAGACTGATAGCCGTGTATGTGTCAGTAGCATCGGGTAAAACTTTAGCTTCTGCTAAAATATTGGCATTACTATCGTTATATGCGATGCTTGTTCTTATGGTATCGTTTAATAATGAACCATCTACAGAAATGTTGTTGTAAACGTAATTATTGAAAGTTAAACTGCTTATGTTGCCGGAAAATGCTCCTTTTAAAGATGGACTTAATAAATTTCCATCTGCATTCATTTGCAGTGAGCATCTTCCCAATTTGTTGTTGCTCAATAATCTTCCCAATTCAATATTGGAACCCAAAACAGAAACGTTTTGCTTTTCGTTGTTGCTTTTTATGGATAATTTAGCATTACCTGCACTTGATGCTATTTCTGCAACCGCATTCAGTTGGTCAATGTTGCCATCCAGAGAGATAAGTGTTTCTGATTCTCCAATGTTGGCAAGAATGCCGGGTATGGCTACCCCAAAACCGGATAGTTGCTCTGTTAGCGTGGTGTGAAGTTCTGCGCTGGTTTTGCCCAAAATTACACCTTTATCAATACTAAAGTCGCTTATGGAATATGGTGCTATTCCGTCGTTATTGTTTACAACTGAAGCTGTTATGTCAATGTCGAAACTCTTGTCTTCCGATACTATGTCAAATTGATTTATGTTGTAAATCTTTTCGTTACCTTCTGCCGCCAACGCAATGGATACGGAGTTGTCAATTGTTTCAGCTTGTGGAAGCAATGCGGAGAAATCGGATCCTTTTACGGATGAAAACATTCCAATATTCCATACAAATCCTGATGGTGTATTAAAGGCTTCAAATCTATTGATGTTGATTTTACTGCTGTTTGCAGATACTATCAGATTGTTAACTAATACGTTGTCTCTTCCGGCCCTTATGGCGCCGTTCATATTTGTAATAGATAAGCCTGAATGATCTGATACAGCTAGTTTGCGTAATCTTGCATTAATAGAATCTGTTGACAGATACTTAAGTGATATTGTGGTAGTTATCTTGTCTAATAAGATATGCGAACTGTTGAAAGAGTTAGGTGTCTCTTCCTGGTCAATAACGTTGTATTTAAATTTGCCGTTTTTAATGTAAACAGAATTTGCCCTTAATATTAGGTTGTTCTCTTTTTTTTCCGGTGCAGCCGATGAAACATGTACTAAAGTGGAACCTAAATTAGTGGCAGAACCCAAATCTTGCCTGTAAATGTTTACGTATGGATTTATAAGGCTTATTCTGGTTATATCCATTTTTTTCTTCAGCAGAGGTAAAATCCTAAACTGAACAACAGCTTTTGATGCTGAAATCAGTGTGTCGCCCAGATGGTCATATATTAACAAGTCATTAATAGAGATGCCGCAAGGGTGGGCCAGTTCTATGTTACTTGTAAATACTTCTGTGCCTAATGTCTCTGCCAATATAGTACCTGCATAGCCTGCCACGTCCTGCTGTAGCTTTTTGCTGTTTAGCAGAAGATGGCTGCCCATGATTGCGGCAATAACTGCAATCAAAAGAATATGTATGGCTTTGCCGGTTTTCATAACTCAAAATATTTCAACTTGCAAAGTTACATTTTGAAAAACAAAACCGCCAATAATAACATCCTTTTTTTTTAATAATGTGATTGTTGATAACAAACCTACATTTTTATTCACAAATTAGTAGATATTTAATATCTTTGCACCCAATTTTGATAAAGTGTGTTTTATAAATATATTCAACAAACAAAATGGCAGAAATCATTAGATTGCGAAAGGGCTTGGACATTAAGTTGTTGGGTACTCCTGCTGAAACAGTAAACGAACTTAAAATTGGCGGTACAGTAGCACTGTGCCCTGATAATTTTACAGGCGTTACTCCAAAAGTAGTAGTAAAAGAACAACAGACTGTTAAAGCCGGCGAGGCGCTGTTTGTGGACAAGAATCATCCGGAGGTGAAGTTTGTATCGCCTGTAAGTGGTGAAGTTGTTGCAGTGAACAGAGGTGCCCGTAGAAAAGTGTTGAGCATTGTGGTAAAACCGAATGCAGAACAGCAGTTTGTGGAGTTTGGTAAGAAGAGTGTACAATCTCTTTCTTGTGAAGAAGTTAAGGCGGCCTTGATAGAGTCGGGCTTGTTTGCGTTCTTCCGCCAACGTCCATACGACGTGATTGCTTCTCCTGAAGATGCTCCACGTGGTATTTTCGTATCAGCATTCGATTCAAAACCCTTGGCTCCAAATTTTGAACTGATACTTAAGGGTAATGAACTTGATTTCCAGACAGGTTTTAGCGCAATCGCAAAAATTGCTCCTACATCGCTTGGAATCAGTGCAGATCAAACTTCAACAGCATTGTTGCAGGCAAAGAACGTTGATGTTTATGCTTTCAAAGGTGCTCATCCCGCAGGAAACGTAGGTGTTCAGATTAACCACATCAAGCCAATAAACAAGGGTGAAGTGGTTTGGACTATCGATCCGGAAGCGGTTATCTTTATTGGTCGTCTGTTCAATCTTGGACATATCGATATGACAAGAATCATAACTGTTGCAGGCGAAAAGATAGAAAAACCGGCTTATATGAAGGTGGTTCTCGGTAGCCAGATTTCAGATATAGTAAAAGGCAATTTGAAGGAGGGCAATGTTCGTGTTATAAACGGTAACGTTTTGACCGGTAACAAAGCTGCTTTGGATGATTATCTGAATGCTTTTGCAAATACAGTGACAGCAATACCTGAAGGTGACGATGTAAATGAATTCATGGGTTGGATTATGCCACGTTTCAAAGAGTATAGTGTAAACCGTACTTTCTTTGCTTGGTTGGCAAATATCTTCTGCCCAAAGAAACAGTTCAGCATCGACGCCAGAATTAAGGGTGGTGAACGTCATATGATTATGTCGGGCGAATATGATAAGGTATTCCCAATGGATATCTATCCTGAATATCTTGTTAAAGCAATAATCACAGGTAACATCGATAAGATGGAGGCATACGGCATCTATGAAGTTGCTCCTGAAGATTTTGCATTATGTGAGTTTGTAGATTCCTCAAAACTTGAACTTCAGAGAATAGTTCGTGAGGGTTTGGATAATCTCCGTGCCGAAATGGCCTAAATGAAAGGAAGATATGAGTTTGAAGAATTATATAGATCGTATAAAACCGAATTTTGAAGAGGGCGGCAAACTGCAGGCTTTCCGTTCGGTTTTTGAAGGATTTGAAACATTCCTTTTTGTTCCGAATACAACAGCTAAAAGTGGTGTAAATATTCACGATGCAGTAGATAGCAAACGTATTATGATTATGGTTGTAATAGCTTTGTGTCCTGCACTGTTATTCGGTATGTATAACGTAGGTTACCAGCATTTCCTGGCAGCCGGTCTTGAAATGAATTTCTGGCCAATGTTTTTCTATGGTTTCTTGGCAGTTTTGCCACGTCTCATAGTATCTTATGTAGTTGGTCTTACTATTGAATTCGTAGTTGCACAGTGGAAACACGAAGAGATACAGGAGGGATTCCTGGTGTCCGGATTTATCATTCCATTGATTGTTCCTGCTACATGCCCATTGTGGATACTTGCTATTGCAGTTGCTTTTGCAGTAATCTTTGCAAAAGAGATATTTGGCGGTACAGGTATGAACTTCCTTAACGTAGCTCTTATTGCTCGTGCATTTATCTTCTTTGCATATCCTTCAGTAATTTCGGGTGATTCAGTTTGGGTGGTTGACCATGCAATATGTGGCTTAGGTGCAAATCTGCCTGATGGCTTTACAGCAGCTACTGCATTGGGACAGGCTGCTACAGCAACAACTACAGCCGGTTTCGACTGGAATATGGTTTGGGGCTTTATCCCGGGTTCAGTAGGTGAAACAAGCGTAGTGGCTATTGCTTTGGGTGCTGCACTTCTTCTCTATACAGGAATAGCAAGCTGGAAGACAATGCTTTCAGTATTTGTAGGTGGTATTCTTACAGTTCTTCTGTTCAATAACTTTGGACCTGATACAGCTATCGCAAATATGCCTTGGTATGAACACTTGGTATTGGGTGGTTTTGCTTTTGGTGCTGTGTTTATGGCAACAGACCCTGTTACATCTGCCAGAACAGAAGTTGGTAAATACATCTACGGTTTGTTAATAGGTACAATGGCTATACTTATCCGTGTATTGAACCCTGGTTATCCGGAAGGTATGATGTTGGCAATATTGCTGATGAACTGCTTTGCTCCACTTATTGACTACTGTGTAGTTCAGGTAAATGTGAACAAACGCGCTAAACGATTAACTAATAAATAAGGTATATGGCTACAAAAGAATTTAAGTGTAAGGTTTGTGGCTATGTCCACAAAGGCGATAAGGCTCCTGATGTATGTCCTGTATGTAAGGCCGGTGCTTCTGAATTTGAAGCTGTAAAGAAGGGCTTGGATACAAATAGTAACATATATACAGTAGTTTATGCAGCTGTAATGGTTGTTATTGTTGCTTTCTTGCTTGTGTTCGTTTCTGATTCACTGAAAGAACGTCAACAGGCAAACATCATTCAGGATACATATAAGCAGATACTTTATTCATTGAACATTCGTGAAATGAGTAATGTAGCTGAAACTTATAAATCAACAATTGAAGGTGATTATCTGATGAATGCAGATGGTTCATTGACACAGCTTTCTGATGATGAGTTCTGCACAAAGTATAAGAGCGAATTCAAATCAGGCAGATTACACATCTTCAAGGCTAATGTTGATGGTGCTGTAAAGTACATAATTCCTGTAAACGGATTAGGTTTGTGGGGTGAAATTTGGGGCTATGTTGCACTGAATGAAGACCGCAATACTATTTATGGAACATATTTTTCACACGCTTCAGAAACTCCTGGTTTGGGTGGTGAAGTAGGTACACAGTATTTCCAGGAACGCTTTATTGGCAAACAGATTTTACAGAATGGCAATGTTAATTTGTCTGTTGTAAAGTTTGGCCAGGCTAAAGATGGTGTTTATGAAGTAGATGGTTTGACCGGTGCTACAATTACATCTAAAGGTGTTAACTCAATGCTTAACGATGTGCTTAGTGCATACAAACCTTTTTTTAATGGTAACAACTAAAATTGGGAGAAACTATTATGGCAAATAAGAATAAAGAGATATTCGGTCAGCCCGTATGGGTAAACAACCCTGTAGTTGTGCAGATTTTGGGTATCTGTTCTGCTCTTGCAGTAACAGCTCAGTTAAAACCTGCAATAGTTATGGGATTGTCTGTAACAGTTATTGTAGCTCTATCCAATGTTGTGGTTTCTCTTCTTAGAAAGACCATTCCTAACCGTATAAGAATTATTGTACAGTTGGTTGTTGTTGCTGCTTTGGTTACAGTAGTGAGTGAAATTTTGAAAGCCTTTGCATACGATGTAAGTGTTCAGTTGTCAGTATATATAGGCCTTATTATTACAAACTGTATTCTTATGGGACGTTTGGAAGCTTTTGCTATGCAGAATGGACCAAAAGAATCACTGCTTGATGGTATAGGTAACGGTTTGGGTTATGCTGCAATACTTATCATAGTTGCATTTGTTCGTGAATTGTTAGGTAGCGGTACTCTGTTTGGATTCCAGGTAATACCACAATGGTGTTATGAACACGGATATTTGAACAACGGTATGATGCTTATGTCACCAATGGCTCTTATATTGGTGGGTTGCATTATCTGGGTACACAGAGCTCAGTTTAAAGATTTACAAGAAAAATAATTAAAGGCGGAAATTAATTATGGAACACTTTTTTAGTTTGTTTGTAAGGTCGATTTTCGTCGACAATATGGTATTTGCATTCTTCTTGGGTATGTGTTCATATCTGGCAGTATCTAAGAATGTAAAGACTGCGTTGGGACTTGGTGTTGCTGTTATCTTTGTACAGCTTATAACACTGCCTGTTAACTATCTGCTCCAGACAAAGGTACTTGGTCCTGACTGTTTGGTAGAAGGTGTTGACTTGTCATTCCTTGGTTTTATTCTCTTTATAGCTGTTATTGCAGGTATAGTACAGTTGGTTGAAATGGTGGTAGAAAAGTTCTCTCCATCACTTTATGCTTCACTTGGTATCTTCTTGCCACTTATAGCTGTAAACTGTGCAATTATGGGTGGATCTCTGTTTATGCAACAACGCGTAGAGATGGATCCTTCATCAACACAGGCTATTACTTGCTTTGGTGATTCTATTGCATTTGCATTGGGCTCAGGTATTGGTTGGATGCTTGCAATAGTATGTCTTGCTGCTATTCGTGAGAAACTTGAGTATAGTGATGTTCCCGGTCCTTTGAAAGGCGTAGGTATAACATTTATAACAGTAGGTCTTATGTCTATGGCATTTATGTGCTTCTCAGGACTTGCATTATAATAAGGAGGAAATATTATGAGTTTATATTTATCAACAATAGCAGTATTTTTAATCGTAATTCTGTTGTTAGTAGTTATCCTGTTGGTGGCTAAAAGTTATTTAGTATCATCAGGTAAAGTAAAGGTTACGATTAATGGAGAGAAAGAGATTGAGGTTAATTCAGGAGCGAGCCTTCTGTCAACTCTTTCAGAGAACGGAATATTCCTTCCTTCAGCTTGTGGTGGTAAGGGATCTTGCGGTCAGTGCAAATGTCAGGTACCTGAAGGTGGTGGTGAAATATTAGATTCTGAAAAGGGTCATTTTACACGTAAACAGATTAAAGACAACTGGCGTTTAGGTTGTCAGTGTAAAGTTAAGGGTGATATCTCTATCAAAGTACCTGAAAGTGTAATGGGTGTTAAAGAGTGGGAATGTACAGTTATTTCAAACAAGAACGTGGCTACATTTATCAAAGAGTTTATTGTTGCTCTTCCGGAAGGTGAGCACATGGACTTCTTGCCGGGTAGCTATGCTCAGATTAAGATTCCTGCATACACAATGGATTACGATAAGGATATAGATAAGGATTTGATAGGTGAAGAATATCTGCCTGCATGGAAGAACTTTGGTTTGTTCAACTTAAAGTGTAAGAACGAAGAGGAGACAATTCGTGCATATTCAATGGCTAACTATCCTGCAGAGGGTGACCGTATTATGCTTACTGTTCGTATTGCAACTCCTCCTTTCAAACCAAAAGAACAGGGTGGTGGCTTTATGGATGTAATGCCGGGTATCGCATCTTCTTATATCTTTACTCTGAAACCGGGTGATAAGGTTACCATGAGTGGCCCTTATGGTGATTTCCATCCTATTTTCGATTCAAAGAAAGAGATGATTTGGGTAGGTGGTGGTGCTGGTATGGCTCCTTTGCGTGCTCAGATAATGCACCTTACAAAGACATTGCATACAACAGACAGAAAGATGTCATACTTCTATGGTGCTCGTGCATTGAACGAAGTGTTCTATCTGGAAGATTTCTTGCAGATAGAAAAGGATTTCCCGAACTTCTCATTCCATCTTGCGCTTGACCGTCCGGATCCGGCTGCCGATGCTGCCGGTGTTAAATATACCGCCGGTTTTGTACACAATGTAATGTATGAAACATACCTGAAGGATCATGAAGCTCCTGAAGATATTGAATACTACATGTGTGGACCTGGTCCTATGTCAAAGGCAGTTACAGGTATGCTGTATAACCTTGGCGTAGAAGATAAGTCAATAATGTACGACAACTTTGGTGGATAAAAATTTTTGTCGCATCAATTAAAATAAGGCGAACTGTGCATTTGTACAGTTCGCTTTGTTTTTACTTGTTCATAAGTGTTGAAAAGATATTTTTGGAATGTTTTGTGTCTTTTTGTTAGTCTTTTCGTTTGGATTTTGATTTAATGTGACAAAATGAAATAAAAACAACCGTGTTTTGTAGCAATGTGTAAAATAATTTAGGTTTTTGGTGTGCAAAATAATTGTATATTGTTGAAAACTTTGTCATTTTTTATTCAAAAATAGTTGTTTGGATGGAAATAAGGATATACCTTTGCACCGTCAAAACGAAATAATAATTTAAAATTCAAAATATAGAGTTATGAAGCATAATTTTTGCGCAGGACCGGCAGTCCTACCTCAAGAGGTGATAGAGAAATCAGCTAAAGCAGTTTGCGATTTTGCAGGAACAGGTATCTCTCTTTTGTCTATCAGTCATCGTTCAAAGGAATTTAAACCAATCGTTGACGAAGCAGAAGCTCTTATCAAAGAGATTCTTGACGTTCCGGAAGGCTATTCAGTTCTTTTCTTGGCAGGCGGTGCAAGTATGGAATTTTGCAGAGTTCCTTATAACTTCCTAAACAAAAAGGCTGCATATCTGAATACCGGTGTTTGGGCAAAGAAGGCTTTAAAAGAGGCAAAAGCTTTTGGTGAAGCAGTTGAAGTTGCATCTTCAGCCGATAAAAACTATACATACATTCCAAAGAATTTTGAAATACCTGCTGATGCAGACTATTTCCACTTTACAACAAATAATACCATTTATGGTACAGAGATTCGTAAGGAGATAGACAGCCCTGTTCCTCTTATTGCTGATATGTCTTCAGATATTTTCTCACGTCCAATCGATGTAAGTAAGTATAACTGTATTTATGGTGGTGCTCAGAAGAATTTGGCTCCTTCCGGTATGGCATTCGTAATTGTTAAGAACGATGCTCTTGGTAAGGTTGAGAGACCTATCCCAACAATATTGAATTATCAGACTCATATTGATAATGGTTCTATGTTTAATACTCCTCCTACATTTACTATCTATTCAGCAATGGAATCGCTCCGTTGGTTGAAGGCAAATGGTGGTGTAAAGGAGATGGCAGTACGTGCTGAACAGAGAGCAGCAAAATTGTACAATGAAATAGATCGCAATAAATTGTTCGTTGGTACAGCTGTAGAGGAAGATCGTTCTTATATGAATATCTGTTGGGTAATGGCAGAAGAGTATAAAGAATTGGAAGAAGATTTCTTGAAGTTCGCACAGGGTCAGGGAATGGTTGGAATTAAAGGACATCGTTCTGTTGGTGGATTCCGTGCATCATGCTACAATGCACTTCCTATGGAGAGTGTAGATGCTCTTATTGCATGTATGAAAGAGTATGAAGCTAAACATTAATCAATAAAAGCTACAGATATGAAAGTATTACTTGCTACAACAAAACCATTTGCAAAGGTTGCAGTAGATGGAATCCGTCAAGTTATTGAAGGTGCCGGATTCGAGTTGGCTCTTCTTGAAAAATATACAGAAAAGTCTGCCCTTCTTGAGGCAGTTGCCGATGCTGATGCTATAATAATCCGTAGTGATATTATTGATGCAGAAGTATTTGATGCAGCAAAACAGTTAAAGATAGTAGTTCGTGCAGGTGCCGGTTATGATAACGTGGATTTGGCCGCAGCTACAGCACATGGTGTATGTGTAATGAATACACCAGGACAGAATGCAAATGCAGTTGCAGAATTGGTATTCGGTTTGATGGTTTATGCTGTTCGTAATTTCTACAATGGTACATCAGGTACCGAATTAATGGGTAAAAAACTTGGTATTCATGCTTTTGGTAATGTAGGTCGTAACGTAGCCCGTATAGCCAAAGGTTTTGGTATGGAGGTATGTGCATACGATGCATATTGCCCAAAAGAGGTTATAGAACAGGCCGGTGTTCAGGCTATGGATTCTGTTGAAGAGATGTATAAGCAGTGTCAGTTTATATCTTTGCATTTGCCTGCAACTGATGAAACACGCGGCTCTATCAATGCTTCGCTTGTTGGTTTGATGCCAAAGAATGCTGTAGTTGTAAATTCAGCTCGTAAGGAGATTATCAATGAAGAAGAATTTATTGCTCTTATGCAGGAACGTGCAGATATCAAGTTTGTAACTGATATTCAGCCAAGCAATGCAGCTAAATTTGAAGAACTATTTGCTGACAGATATTTCTCAACACCTAAAAAGATGGGTGCTCAAACTGCAGAAGCCAATATCAATGCCGGTATTGCAGCAGCAAATCAGATAGTCGGATTCATCAAAGATGGATGCACAAAATTTATGGTAAACAGATAATAGTACAATAATGAATAATCCCGCTTGCGGTATAGTAATTCCGTAAACGGGATTTTTCTATTTAATACAAAAGGATATGGCAATAGTAAAACCATTTAAGGGGGTACGTCCTCCAAAAGCATTAGTTGAGAGTGTTCAGAGTCGTCCATACGATGTACTAAATTCAGAAGAGGCGCGTACAGAGGCAGGCGACAATGAAATGTCACTCTATCATATAATCAAACCTGAAATTGATTTTCCTGCAGGTACTGCCGATAACGAACCAAAGGTTTATGATAAGGCTGTAGAGAATTTTAAGAAATTCCAGCAGCAAGGATGGTTGCTTCAGGATGAAAAAGAGCAGTACTATATCTATGCACAGACAATGAATGGCAAAACTCAGTACGGACTTGTTGTAGGTGCATACGTTGATGATTATTTGAAAGGCAATATTAAAAAACATGAACTGACACGTCCTGATAAAGAAGAGGATAGAATGAAGCATGTTCGTATTAATAATGCTAACATAGAACCGGTATTCTTTGCTTACCCCGATAATGCAGCTCTTGATGCCATAGTAGCAAAGTATATTGTTAGTGCTCCGGAATATGATTTTACAGCAAAAGATGATGGATTCCGTCATCAGCTTTGGATAATAGATAATGATTCAGATATCGCAACTGTTACAGAGGCATTTTCTGCCATTCCATCGCTATATATTGCAGATGGACACCATCGTTCGGCAGCCGCTGCACTGGTAGGTGCTGAGAAGGCAAAACAGAATCCAAATCACAAAGGTGATGAAGAGTATAACTACTTTATGGCGGTATGTTTCCCTGCCAGTCAGCTTACTATTATCGATTATAACCGTGTAGTAAAAGATTTAAATGGAATGACTGCTGCTGAATTCTTGAAGGCACTTGAAAAGAATTTTGCTGTTGAAAATATGGGAAGCGATATCTACAAACCTGCAGCATTGCACGAATTTTCACTCTATTTGGAGGGTGAATGGTATAAACTTACAGCAAAAGAGGGTACATTCGATGATTCCGATCCAATAGGTGTACTGGATGTTACAATATCGTCAAATCTTATTCTTGATGAATTGCTCGGTATTAAGGATTTGCGCCGCGATAAGCGTGTAGAGTTCGTAGGTGGTATCCGTGGATTGGGCGAACTAAAGAAGAGGGTAGATAATGGTGAAATGAAGGCAGCATTGGCACTTTATCCTGTTTCAATGAAACAACTGATGGATATTGCTGACAGTGGTAATATCATGCCTCCTAAGACAACTTGGTTTGAACCAAAACTTCGTTCCGGATTGGTAATCCATAAATTAGATTAAGATTCTATAACTTGATTTGATTAAGACTTTTATATGGCGGCGATTGTGGTACAGCAGTCGCCGCTTTCTTAATATTTTTATTATAACTTGTTTGTTTAGAAAATTAGTGGTATTTTTGAAGAAATATTGTGACATTGGGTAAGTGTGTGATTTATGGAAGATAGTGTTCTTGATTCATATCTAACGGTAAACGGAACTGCCGAAGGCGAATATTCCGAAAAACGGAGTAAGTTCTATGCATTCTCTTTTCATGTAGAGAATACCGAACAGATAAAGAGCATAGTTGCCGATGTTCAAAAGAAGTATTACGATGCGCGTCACGTATGTTATGCCTATATGTTAGGACCTGAAAGGCTGGAATGGAGAGTAAACGATAATGGAGAACCATCGGGTACTGCCGGTAAACCTATATTAGGACAGATAAACAGCAGGGGACTAACAGATGTACTTGTGGCAGTAGTAAGGTATTTTGGGGGTGTAAAGCTTGGTACAAGCGGATTGATAGAGGCGTACAGACAGGCAACTGTAGAGGTGCTGAATAATGCTGAAATAGTTACTAGATATGTAGAAAAGAATATTACAATATTTTTTGACTATCCGGTAATGAATGAAGTTATGAAACTTGTCAAGGAGTATAGCCCTGCTGTTGTGTTACAGGAATACGATTCGTATTTGCCACCTGAAGGTATAAACAGAACTCAGAATTTTGATTGCAAGATTGTATTGCGCAGCAGATTGACTACAATATCGGCCATAACAGCCGCATTAGATAAGATTCTGGAACCACAGGTAGTTCCAAATCTGGCTTACGAACAATGAATGAGAGTTGGTATGTATATGAGAAGAACTTTGGTATTTATTTCCTGTTGTTTGCTTGCTGCTTTCCAAGTGGCGCAAGCACAAAGAATCAGAGAAAATTTTGACTTTGACTGGCAGTTTCATCTTGGTGAATGTGTTGAAGCTGTGAATCTGGATTATGTACCTACACAGTGGGAATGGGAGAATGTACAATTACCCCATGATTGGAGTATTTATCTGCCATTTGAAGTCTCTGCCGGTGGCTCCAGCGGATATTTGCCGGGTGGGATAGGATTGTATAGAAAAACTATAGATATACCACAATCATATAAAGGCAAAAGAGTATCGGTAGTATTCGATGGTATTTATCATAAAGCCACAGTCTATGTTAATGGAAAAAAAGTTGGTTATCATCGTTACGGTTATACCAGTTTTGAATATGATATAACTGATTATCTGGAGTTTGGTAAAACAAATGTACTGTTTGTGCACGTAGATCATGCTGAAGAATCGCGTTGGTACACAGGTTCGGGAATTTACCGACATGTTTGGTTGCAGGTAACTGACCCTATACATGTAGCAACCTGGGGTACATATATAACTACTCCTGAAATTTCGGAAGAGAGTGCCGATGTGAATATAGTAACCAGCATTGTGAACTCTACAGATACAGATAAACAACTTAAGGTAGTTCAGACATTGGTTGGAAAAGATGGTAAATCTCTGAAAATAGATGGAAAAAAGGTGTCGGTAGAGGGCGCTGTATTGGTGGCAGCAAATGATACTACAGATTTTGCCCAGCAATTTTCAATCTCATCGCCGGAGTTATGGTCTATAGACAATCCATATCTTTACTCTGTACAGACCACTATAAAGAGTGGAAGCCGCACGTTGGATAGTTACACCACAGATTTTGGTGTACGTTACTTTGAATTTAATAATAACACGGGTTTCTGGCTAAATGGAGAAAACATTAAGTTGAAGGGCGTATGTCTGCATCAGGATGCCGGTAGTTTTGGTGCCGGTGTACCTGATAGAAGTTATGAACGTCGTCTTCAAATTTTAAAAGAGTTTGGGGTTAATGCCATTCGTTGCAGTCATAATCCTCCATCGCCTGAGTTTTTGCAGATGTGTGATACTTTGGGATTCGTGGTTATGGACGAAGCCTTTGATAAATGGGATTCCGGATATTATGCAGAATTTTATCACACCAGTTGGAAACAGGATATCAAAGATATGATTGTTCGTGATAGAAATCATCCTTCTATTGTAATGTGGAGCATAGGAAACGAAGTTCAAGAGGCTTTTGATAATTCGGTAGGTCCTCAGCGTGCAAAGATAATGCAGAATTATGTGCATCAGTTGGAACCTACACGCCCGGTTTGTTTGGCCGGTCAGCAGGGATTTACCGATGAATTTGGCAGTGTAACTGATATTATGGGTTATAACTATTTGGAAAACAGATTGATAGCAGACCATAAGCGTTTTCCTGAAAGAGTAATGTTGGTAACAGAGGCTTTCCCATTCTATAGCGGAATGCGTCAGAACGATGTGCGTGATTATGTGGATTATGCACCCTGGAACTTTGTAAAAGATAACGATTTTATAGCAGGTTCATTCCTTTGGGCAGGTGTGGATTATATAGGCGAGGCATCGGCTTGGCCAAGTAAAGGATGGAGCAGCTGTCCTTTTGATATGTGTATGTTTGAAAAACCCGAAGCAGCCTATCTGCGTTCAGTATGGAATGATGAACCATTTATGCGTATAATGGTGCGCGATAATTCATACGATATTCCGGCAGGTAAGGATCACTGGCAGTATCCACCTATGGCCGATAACTGGATGTTGCCATATATAGATGAACGCTGCGTAGAGGTACGCACAGTAACAAACTGCGATTCTGTAAAACTGTTTGGTCCGCACTGGGACGGCAGTATGAAAGACTTTGGATTCCGTAAAACAGCCGATTATGACAATAATACAATAATATGGAATCAGCCTTACAGAAAGGACAGAATAGTTTATGCTATAGCATATAAAGATGGCGTAGAGGTGTGCAGAGATACTCTTCAAGCGCATACTGAGGCAGTTAAAGTAGTTTTAGAACCCGATGTTACCAGAATCAAGGCAGATGGCCAGGATTTGAGTCATATCAAATTGACGCTTTATGATGAAAATGGAATAGAAGCGCAAACGGATAATAGAAGAGTAACTGTAAGAGTAACAGGCGAAGGCGTATTCCGTTGTTTAGACACTGGAGATTTGCGTCGTGAAGGCTCTTTTGCCGGCAATAGTATTAAGACCTATTTTGGTAAAGCGTTAATAGTAGTACAATCTACTCGTAAGGTGGGAGAGATGCAAGTAGAGGTAGAAGTGGAAGGTTTTGATAAACCATTTATTCTGCCCATTTATACTGAACAAATATAATTCTTATAAATATGATGAAAACTTTTAGAACATCTTTGCTTTCGATAGCTTTCTTAGGACTGCTGTCTTGTAACGCAAATCAGACCGTACCAACCAATACAGACGGTCACAATTTGTGGTTTAATTCGTTAGGAGAGGAACAAACTCTGTCAACAACAAAAACCACTATGGCAATTTTACAAAATGAACTCAACAATAACTGGAAGGGTTCACAGGTGGTAAACGTAAAGTTACTGAGTCAGAAAAACAAGGAACTTGGTAACGAAGGTTTTGTAATAGATTATGCAGCAGATTCTGTAGTGATTTATGCGAATACTCAGATTGCTGCACTTTATGGAGCATACGATCTTATTCGTATGCAGGAGAGTGGTCAGTTGGGTAAAAAGGCTTTTGCCAAGACAGAACTTCCTGCCTATCACTATCGTATATTGAACCATTGGGATAATCCAAATGGTGATGTAGAACGTGGTTACGCCGGTAAATCATTATGGAAATGGGAAGATTTACCAAACAATGTATCGCCTGTTTATGAAGAGTATGCACGCGCAAATGCTTCTATTGGTATAAATGGTACAGTGTTGAATAATGTAAATGCCAATCCTATAATGCTTACTCCTGAATACTTGCAGAAAGTAAAGGTGTTGGCAGATATATTCCGCCCTTACGGATTGAAAGTATATCTCTCTTTGAACTTTGCATCTCCAAAACATTTGGGTAACCTAAAGACTTCCGATCCTTTGGATAAGGACGTTATTAAGTGGTGGAACGATAAAGTAAAAGAGATCTATTCTATTATTCCTGATTTTGGCGGATTCTTGGTTAAGGCTAATTCAGAAGGACAGTCAGGTCCACAGGATTATGGACGTACTCATGCAGATGGTGCAAATATGATAGCAGATGCTGTAGCTCCATACGGTGGTATAGTAATGTGGCGTGCATTCGTGTATGATGCAAAATCACCGGACCGTGCAATGCAGGCTTGTGAAGAGTTTGTGCCATTAGACGGTCAATTCCGTGATAATGTTATTATTCAGATTAAGAATGGACCAGTTGATTTCCAGCCTCGTGAACCATTTAGCCCATTGTTCGGACAATTGAATAATACCAACGTGATGGCTGAATTCCAGGTAACACAGGAATACCTTGGTTTCTCAAATCATTTGGTTTACCTGCATCCGTTATGGAAAGAGTGTTTGGATTCCGATACTTATCAGAAGGGCGAAGGTTCAACAGTTGCAGAAATAACAAAGGGTGTTCTTCATAACCGTCCAATCAATGCCATTGCAGGCGTTACCAACATCGGTGATGATATTAACTGGTGTGGACACCACTTTGCTCAGTCTAACTGGTATGCATACGGACGTATGGCATGGAATCCTGAATTGTCATCAGAACAGATTGCAGATGAATGGATTAAACAGACATTTAGCAGCGAAAAGAAATTCATAGAACCTATGAAAGAGGTTATGATGATGTCGCGTGAAACCAATGTTAAGTACGAAATGCCTCTTGGCTTGCATCATATATTCTCACATCAGGGACACTATGGACCGGGTCCATGGGATGGTGCTTCACGTCCTGACTGGATGCCTTCTTATTATCATAAGGCAGCAAAAGATGGACTTGGATTTGACAGAACAATGAATGGTAGTGGTGCTGTAGCTCAGTATCATGAACCATTAAAGTCACTATACAACAACGTAGAGACCTGTCCGGAAAACCTGATTCTATGGTTCCATCATCTGCCTTGGGATTATAAAATGAAGAGTGGTAGAACATTGTGGGATGAACTTTGCTATACATATCAGGAAGGTATAGATGAAGCAGCATCGTTTATAGATGTATGGGAAAAGGTAGGAAAGTATGTTGATGCACAGCGTTATGAAGAGGTTCACAAGAAACTTATCCGTCAGGCAAAGGATGCAATCTGGTGGAGAGATGCTTGTATGCTCTATTTCCAGACATTCTCAGGTATGGAAATACCGGAAGACTGCACAGCACCACAGTTTACACTTGACGAACTGAAGCGCGTAAACTTGAGAATCTCTATTTACGAAATGCCTGTAGAAGATAGATTGCCGGCATACGAACTGAAATAAAAAGTATGAATAAAACGATAAGCCAATTACTGACATCAGCTAATGTCCCGGTGATGCCTATCATGACTCACCCGGGAATAGAACTGATAAACAAAAAAGTAATAGATGCAGTTAAAGATGGTCAGACTCACTATGAGGCTGTAATGGCTCTCAGAAAACGTTTCCCGCAGTCTGTTGCATCTACTACAATTATGGACCTTTCTATGGAGGCCGAAGCATTTGGTGCTGAAATAGTTTTTGATGATAACGATGTTCCAACAGTAAGCGGACGAATGTTGACATCTGCTGCCGATGTAGAGGCTTTGCAGATACCATCGTTAGATGTGAAACGTGTTCCGGAATATATTAAAGCAAACAGACTTGCTGCGGCAGAACTTGATGTTCCTCTGTTTGGCGGATGTATAGGACCATTCTCATTGGCAGGTCGTCTGTACGATATGACAGAACTGATGATGGCTATGTACATAGAACCAGAAACTGCAAATCTGCTTCTGGATAAGTGTACACAGTTTATACTGGAGTACTGTAAACAGATAAAAGCCAGTGGCAGTGCAGGTGTTGTTATGGCAGAACCTGCGGCAGGACTCTTGTCAAACGATGATTGTCAGGCATATTCATCGCGTTTTGTAAAGACCATTGTTGATGCCGTTCAAGACGATAATTTTGTAGTTATGCTACACAACTGTGGAAATACAGGACAGTGTACTAAGGCGATGATAGAAACAGGAGCGGCAGCACTGCATTTTGGTAATGCAATAGATATGGCTCAGGTGCTTGAAGAGGTTCCTGCCGATATAGCCGTGAGCGGAAATATCAATCCTGTTGAGATAATGAAGTTTGGTACTCCGCAGCAGGTAGAAGATGTAGCAAAGCAACTTATAAAACTGGCAGAAAAGCATAATAACTTTATACTCTCAACAGGTTGCGATGTTCCTCCAGAAACACCTTTTGAGAATATTGAATCATTATTTAATGCAACAAATTAAAACAGAAATAGTATGAATGCAGAACAAATTAAACTTTTAGAAGAGACAATAGACCACAAAAACAGTAAGATACCTGTAGCATTGATAGCAGATAGCCCTTGGATTCCAGGTTATTGTGGTCACACCTTTATGGACTACTATGCTCGTAACGATGTGTGGATGGCAGACAACCGTAAAATACGTAAAGACTTCCCCGAAGCAGCTTTTGTTCCGGGTTGGTGGGTAGAGTATGGAATGGTTGCTGAACCAAGCGGTTTTGGCTGTCCTACATGTTATTTTGATGATAATCTGCCGCATCTGCATCCTCTTACAGAAGATTTGGATAAGGCAGAAGAGATATTCAAGAACTTGCAGATTCCAGATCCTAAGATTGATGGCATAATGCCATTCCTGCTAAATCAGCAGCGTCTGTTCCAGCCTCAACTTGAAGCCGATGGTGACGAAGTATATATGGTATGTGCCCGTGGACCGTTCACAGTAGCATCACACATCTTTACAGTTACCCAGTTGCTGATGTTGATGATGATCAATCCTGAAGCAGCAGATACTCTTTTGCAGAAAACTACAAAGATTGTAAAACTGTGGTTGGAAGCTCAGTTGGAGAATGTAAAGACAGCTAAAGCTATTATGGTGCTGGACGATGTTTGCGGTTATTTCAGCCCGGATGACTTTACCACACTATGTATGCCATATATGAAGGAGATATTCTCTTCATTCCCTGAACTACGTCACTATTTCCACAATGACTTTACTTCTAATTCCTGTTATCCTCATTTGCAGGAGATGGGTGTAGATGTATTTAACTTTACCCATACACAAGATATAGTTGAGAGTCGTAAGATGGCAGGCGATAAGGTTATACTTATGGGTAATGTACCACCTATGCTGCTTGTTAACGATACTCCGGAAACAGTATATAACACTACCAAAGATATTGTAACCAGATATATTGCTGCCAATGGCAGTCATCATGGTTTGATGTTGAGTACCGGTGGCGGTTTGCCAATGGGTGCAAAACAGGAAAATATAGATGCCTTAATTGCAGCAGTACGTGATATAAATGCTACGTTGTAGCATTTATATTACCTTATTTATATGGCTTCCTCCGGAAGCGCCCTTCGGGCCAATTAGTTGCTGTAGCATTTATATGATAAACCTTGTTTACATGGCACGCTCCGCGTGCGCGCTTCGGGCCAATTAAAAACAAAAGAGGGTTCGTCTCGTCAGAGATGAACCCTCTTAAAGTTGTGTTAGTCTGGTTATTTTACTACTTTTTTGCCGTTGACAATGTAGATGCCTTTTGGTAATTCTGAAACCTTGGTTCCTTCAGGCATGCGTAGTCCTGTCAATGTATATATAACAGCTGGTTTCATGCTATTATCTACAATAGTTTCTTTGTCTTCAATAGCATCAATTCCTGTTACTACACCGCCTAAACCTCTTACAATACCTGCATATACGTGCTTGCGATAATAGTCCAGAGTCCATATTCCAACAGGAGTGTCTGCGCGCCAGCCACTATTTGAAGGAGAATCTGTAGGACACCAGAAACATATACCTGCCTGCTGTTCAGGTGGAACTATCTCCAGATACTTTTTAATAATCCATTCATAGAAATCGGCCATCTTATGGTGCATGGCTTCAGTCATTTGTGCTGTAGGAACACTGTTGCCATTTGCATCAACCACACCCATGTCAAGTTCACTTACGCGAACCAACTTTCCTGTTTTAGCCATAAGAGTGAACATATTTACAATAGCATTCTCTTTGCTCTTCTGAGTGTTTGCATTCATGTAGTATGAAATATGCATCTGCGTGCCTATACCATCTACGTATGTTACACCATCCGATTCCCACTTCTTTATCCAATTGATAAGTGATTTTAACTTTTTGTTGTTATCCCAATCACTCTCCAGATTGTAGTCATTGATAAAGAGTTTAATATCTTCCGGACCATATTTTCTTGCCAGGCGAATAGCACTACGTACATACTCTAAATCGCCCATGTGGTCTTGCCAGAAGAAATCATTGCCTGAACCATTATCGTGTTGTAGGGTGTAGTTTCCACTACCGTCGTCGCCACCGCCGGAGATTGCTTCATTAACAACATCCCACGATTTTACTTTGCCATTACAAGCTTGCATCATTCCCTTTATCCACTTGTCCATAGCCCAAACAAGTGTGTCGTGCTTTTCTTGTGCCGATAATGGGGTGCTTTGTGGTAATTGTATGTAGAATGATTCCTCTTCTACTGCAGGAGCTACTACACTGCCACCTGCCTTTTTCATCTTGAAACTACCCAGTTCTGTTCCATCTATAGAACCGTTTTTAATCTTCTCTATACCACCTACCTTGAAACTTATATCATCAAAATAATATACGTTGGCTTCTGCCAGTTCGCTCAGGTTAAAGGCAATTGATTTACCAGATTCTGCAAGTGTACCGCTTACCTGAACGGTTTTCCATTCGGTAGTAAACTGAATATCGCCTATAGCCTGATAGTGAACATAGCTGCCTGGAGCATTGTGTATCTGAGTAGATGCCTTTGCGTTTTTGTCTGCGCGTACTTTTGCAGTAAACACAAATTTTGAACCTTTGTTGAAGTTTGTAGAACTTACTATCCAGAACTGATTATCCCATACTTCCGATTGTTTTGCGCTTGCTTCAACCTTCAAATAACGTAGTGGTTCATTTATTATCAAAGCACCTACAGGTTCTTCTACTTTGATGCTCTTTATGTAGAGGTCTCCAACGAAATCACCGCACTGCAGGAGTAGAAAATCTCCACCTGTGGAATTTCTGTATGTCAGTTCTATATCTTTCCATTCGGTTGTAAAGGTAGTAGTAAGATTTACACCTTCACCCCAATCGCCAAGTTTTGTGTAGAGTTTACCCTGTTTACTTCCCTTTGCAGTTATGGTAACTTTATATGTTTTACCTTTTTCCAATGGAATTCCACCTAATGCAACAAACTGTACATCCCAAGAGTTATTATTCTTTTTGGTAGTTTTAAGATGTAATCCATTGGTTGATGAATAGTCAATGCTGAAACCATATTGGGTCTTGTCGGCGGTCCATCCCACGCTCTGGTCTGTACGGAAATCTTTTGATTTAACCTCTACATACACAGTGGTGTCGGGGTTTTCAAACGGTTCGGCAGGAATGTCTTTGATTAGACTGTTTAACCATCCGTTTGCTTGCTGCGCATGCCATGCCAAAGTATGACCATAAACAGCTAATCCTGCCTGTGTGGCTGCATTGACATAGTTCTTTACCTGTGTAAAGTTCATAGTTCCATCATTACTGACACAACTGGACATCTTCATGGCATTGCCTGCTACAGTTTCTGTAAAATTGTCGTTTGTAAATCCTTTTACTGTAGCATTATTAAGGTAATTGCTTACTGTAGTACCTGTACCTAACTTAAAGTTAGGGTACTTTTCGTAATCAATATAATCCTTAAGTGGAGCATAATCTTTCAAGTAACCATAATTGGCTTCATCTTTAGGATTACCAATTTCATAATTCTTCTGTGCAAAAGCTGTAAGTGCAGTGAACAGAATCATTGTTGATAGAATGATTTTCTTATGCATAATTGCTATACTTATGTAGTTAATTGGTCAGTTCTCTACAAAAGTAAGCAAAAAAGTTATAGGTTATGAAATTTTTATTCCTTTTCTATACCATTTTATATAGCCGTAAACAGAAGCAAGCAGATAGAAAATATATAGTAGAATAGTGCTGAAATGCAGGCCACGTTTGTAGTAGATATAAATTGAAAGCAGATTTACAATAAACCAGATACCCCAAACTTCTATGATTTTTTGTGCCAAAACCCATGTACCTACAATATTCAGCATTGTAGTAATAGCATCGAGTGCCGGTACAGGAGAATCGGTAAGGTATTCAAGAATCAGATATATTAAAACCCAAATGGCAAGGCTGACAATAGCAGTTTTTGCAAATAGGGGTAGGGTAAAGTGAGTATAGGTAATCTGTTCACTTTCATCTTTTTGTGCCCCATCTTTATTTGAAAGTTTATACCATTTGTAAAAACCGTAAATGCAAAGTATAATGTTGAAACAGCTGAAAGCCATATCGGCATATATCTTTGAATTGAAATAGACGCATGCATAGATAACAGAACTTAACGCGCTGACTATCCACATTGATGCTTTTTGTCTGAATTCAAGAATCAGATAGACAAAACTAAGTATCAACCCAATTATTTGAATGGCACCCCAGATGTCCATTCCGGAAAACTGGGATACCATATAATCTTTTATGCTTTGCATTAGCTGTTCCATTTACAATCAAAACTTCAAAGTTAATGTTGTCAGGAAACTTATAGGAGCCTGAACAAACAGACCGTCCTCTACATAACGGTTGTTCGCTGTGTAACCATAACTTTCTGAAACTGCTGTATAAACCCATCCGTTAGAAGAATACTGTTCGTTGAACAGATTGTTAATCTGTAAGTTAAGCTTTGCTTCCTTGAAGTATAGCGGATGGAATGTGTAACTGATATTGAAATCTGTTACGCAGTAAGGTGCCAATGAACGCTCTTTGCATGAAGAATTGTCCAGGTACTGCCTGCCTACATAGTTTGTGGTAATTGATGCATTGAAACCTTTAAGGAACGACGCTGATAACATACTGTATGCAGTAATATTTGGTGATAGGGCAATATCTGTTTCGTCATAATGAATTTGCAGTGGATTACCATCCCAATTATCTACATATTCTGTAAAGTTTACAATTTTGTTTTGGCTGAATGTGGCATTACCATTCCATGAAATGTGGTCAAACAGTGTTGCACCTGCCTCAATTTCAATACCTCTTCTGTATGAATCTTTTACATTTTCGGTAAGTGCTTCGCCTATATCGCTTAACTGACCTGTTGCAATAAGCTGGTTTTTATAATCCATATAGTAGAGATTGAATCCTGCATACCAATTCTTTCCCTTATAGTTGTAGCCAAGTTCATAGTCGTACAGAGTTTCTGCTTTTGGCATTAGTGAACCGCCATTGTCTGTGTAGTTGTTTCTGGTTGGTTCGCGCTCTATCTTTGCAACCGATAAATAGCTGTTTCCCCAATCAGCTGCATAACTGATACCTGCTTTAGGGTTGAAGAAATGGAAAGTTTCATCTATGTTAAGTAACTGGTTGTGGTATTTGCCATTACCATCTTCAATAAATACATCGTTATTGCCGCTAATCAAGTAGTTTACATAACGGTATTGTGCATCAGCAAACAGATGTAGGTTATCTCCAATATGGTAAACACCTTTAAGATAAATGTTTGCATCACTCTTTTTGGCGTTGCTGTCATAGTAATGTGCATTTCCTATGTCTATTCTGCTACTGTCGGCAGAATTTATAATGCTTTCAAATTCACCCCAATGGTCGCCGTCAAAGTACTGATAACCACCTCCCATTGTAAGATCTAACTTATCTGATTTACGTGTTACGTTAAATATGCCACCTACAGAATTGTTTTCAAGCCACTTTTGTCTGTTGGCATCGCCCTCTATGCCGGCATAACTGTTCAGACCGAATTTTTTAGCCAGATTGCTATTGTCTTTCATATCTTCATAGTAACCTATACCGTATGTGTAGAAAAGGGTGGCTTGTGCATCCCATAAATCATTTATGTTTTTTATAAATGAAAGATGAGTATGGTTCTGAAGATAGTTGTCGGTAGTTGGGCGGAAATGAATTCTGTCTTTGTGGTCGAAAAATACTCCTAAACTGTTGTAGGTGCGTTTTCCGGCTTTAATAGAATCGGAAGGAACACCATTCCAAGCCTGACCTGTATGTTCAAAACTTCCAAAGTTCTTAAGCTTTATAAGATAGTCATTGCCATACCACGATGCCGATGTAAAGTATGAACCCAAATGTGATTTTGTTCTGTCTATATAGCCATCTGAATTTGTTACAGAGAAACGACCGTCAAGAACCAAATGGTTAAAGAGAAGTCCGCTACCGGCTTTAATAGTGCCATTGTATGTGTTGTAACTTCCCATTGTACCTTCTGCATCTATATGTGGTGTAAGAGATGGTTTTTCCGATATCATGTTCACTGTTGCACCGAATGCGCCTGTACCATTAGTTGATGTTCCGGCTCCTCTCTGAACTTGAATACTTTCCAATGAACCTGAATATGAGTTCATGTTTGCCCAGAAAACAGAGTGGTCTTCGGGACTGTTTAACGGAACTCCATCCATTGTTATGTTTATACGGGTGTCATTTGTACCGCGTATTTTGAAATAGACAGCACCTATACCCAGACCATTGTCCGATGTAGCTACTACACCGGGAATGGATTGCAATAAATATGGAAGTTCTTTAGAACCGGTTGCACTATTTTCCAGAACTGATTTGTCAATAGTGGATTGAGTTATCGGGGTCTCTTCCGATGCAATTGATGCAGAAATAACTATTTCGTCTAATGTGATGTCTCTATCTGCATCCGAATTATTATTTGTTGCCAATACCTGATTGCCGGCAACACAGCATAGCCCTAAAAGGGCAGAAAATAAAAATACCCTATTCATTTTGTTTTAAATTTGTTAAACCAATGAAAAGGGTAAGACTACAGTTCGAACTCCACTCCCTACGTCGGTACTAACCGAATCAGGTTCCTAGGGTATAATCTCAGCCTCGTAAAAAGAGGCACCCCCTTTCATTCGCCGGCAAAGTTATATACCATTTTTTGAAAATCAGCTATGTTTGATGAAAAAAATTACAATTTTTCGCTCAATTCAAGCCAACGAAGGGTAATTTCATCGGTACGCTCTATTATTTCGCCTATTCTTGCAGAGTGTATCTGCAGTTTGTCAAATGGTAGCATTCCACCGTTAAGAAGATCTTCCAATTCGCTTTTTTCGTTTTCCAATTGTGCCAATTCAGCTTCAATGGATTCCATTTCGCGTTTCTCTTTGTATGTAAGTTTATCACTTTTCTTACTCTGTGAATTATCTGTTTTGGAAGATTTTTGTAGGTTCTTATTGCGTTCTTCTTCTAACTTTTTTCTCTCTTCAGCCTCTTTCAGTCGTTTCCACTCTATGAAATCGCTATACGAAGATGGGAATTGTGTTACTATACCATCACCTTCAAAAACCAGTAGATGATCTACTGTTTTATCCATAAAATAGCGGTCGTGCGATATAATTATTACGCAACCTTTGAATGATGCCAGATACTCTTCCAATACCTGTAGAGTGTGAATGTCCAAATCGTTAGTGGGTTCGTCAAGTATCAGGAAATTAGGACTTTGCATCAAAATTGAACACAAATACAGCCGGCGTTTTTCTCCACCACTCAGCTTATATACATATTTGTGCTGTGTGGCAGGAGAAAATAGAAATTTCTGTAGGAACTGTCCTGCACTCATCTTTCTGCCATCGTCTAAATCGACATGTTCAGCAATTTCGGTAATAACATCTATCACCTTTTCATTTTCGTTAAACTTCAGGCCTTCCTGTGAATAGTAACCAATCTTCAATGTGGTTCCACGCTCTATTACACCACTATCTTGTGGTTCTAAACCCAAAAGCATCTTTATAAAAGTGGATTTACCTACACCGTTAGCTCCAACTATGCCCAATTTTTCAAATTTGGTAAAGATGTAACTGAAATCCTTTAGAATAATTTTGTTGCCGAAACTTTTTGACAGATGCTCTATTTCAAAAATCTTTTTTCCTATATATGACGCCTTAACATCTAAAACTACATTGTTTTCTATACGTTTATGGCTTAGTCGCTCTTCCAATTCGTAGAACGATTCCTTTCTGTATCTTGCCTTTGTACCTCTGGCGCATGGCATTCTGCGCATCCAGTCTATTTCAGTTCTGTAAAGGTTTAAATCACTTTCACGTTGCGAAGCTTCTGCTTCCAAACGTTCTTTGCGTTTTTCAATGTAGTAACTATAGCTTCCGGAATAAGAATATGCTCTTCTGTCATCAATCTCAATTATTCGGTTGCATACTCTGTCTAACAAGTATCGGTCATGAGTAACAAGCAGAAGCGTAATGTTGCTGCTGCTTAACCAATCTTCCAGCCATTCGGTAATCTCTACGTCAAGATGGTTGGTAGGTTCATCTAAGATTAGTAGATCAGGGTTTGAAATAAGTGCGCTTGCTAATGCCACGCGCTTAATCTCTCCACCCGACAGATTATCTACCACGCGGTTAAAATCGGTAATGTTAAGCTGGGTAAGTATCTGTTTTGCTCTTGTTTCATGATTCCATGCATCGTGGCTGTCCATCATTGAAATGGCATGCTCTATGCGTTTCTGATTGCCTTCGGCCATGGCCCCTTCATATTCCGATATTATTTGAAGAACCGGTGAACCATTACTGAAACAGGCTTCCAATATGGTTGTGCCTTTTTCAAAAACCGGTGTCTGTTTAAGATATGATATAGTAATGTCGTTACGAAAAATAATAGTGCCGCTATTGTAATCTTCGTTGCCGGCAATAATATTCAACAGTGTGGATTTGCCTATACCATTACGGGCTATGATACCAACCTTTTCACCTTCGGCTATATTTATGGTGAGTTTGTCAAAAAGGACTATATCACCAATGGTTTTTGTTAAATTGTCAATTTGCAGATAACTCTCCATACTCATCTTCTAAATCTTGTTTCTGGTGTGGCCTGTAAGTTTCAACATTCTGAAATGCGTATGACAGTTCCACTCCAAACAGCACTATAAACCAGGAAATGTTCAGCCACATCATAAGGAAAGGAATGGCTGCCAATGCACCGAATACACCATTCAGCCTGTTAAAGAACAACTGCGTTTCAAGATATATCCATTGGAACAGACAGAAGAAAATGGCAGTTATCATAGCTGCCTGAAAAGCACGGAATATCTTAACCTTGGTTCCGGGGATGAATTTGTACATCATAGTAAGAACCAGTACAGTAATACCGTATGTGGCAAGCCAGGTCATACCTTCTGAAATGTTTTCCCAATATGGAGTGTCAAATATTGCACTCATAAGACCATTGCCATGCGAAAACAGCAGTGTGGTTGAAAGGAACATCAATATAACAAATGGCAGTAATATCACTATTGCAAAATATGCACTTATGCGTTTCCAGAATTTGCGTGAAACTTTTACTTCCCAAATGTAGTTAAAAGCCTTTTCTACCTGTATCATAAGCCAAAATACCAACCATATAAAACTGGCAGCACTTATTATGCCGAATGTGCCCTGCTCCATAATCCCTATAATGTTATTGGCATACATAAGAATCTGTTTAACAATGGCTTCCTGCCCTGAAAAGTTTAACAGAAGCAGTTCTTCCAGTTTGTCGCCTATACCAAATCCGCTTGTTATGGCAAATGCCACAGCCACACAGGGAATAAGAGCCATTGTGGTAAAATAGGCAAGAGCCACAGCGCGATAGTTGACCTTTTGGTTTTTGAAAGTGGATAAGGTCATAATAAGCACCTTGAGATACTGTGCCGCACGTGCCCTGTTTTTACCAAACAGCGTGGTGTCTAATTCCCAAATGCCGTTTCTGACAAAATCTATAACTTTCTTAATGGGGCCTTTTATTTCCATAGATGTAATTTATTGCTTGTAACAATAGAATAACTATTTGGTTTATATGAAGAAATCCATAGCTTCTATGTAACCGTCAAACCCTTTACCGCAGATAGTTTTAGCGGCATAGAGTGAAATATATGAGAACTTTCTGAACTCTTCACGGCTGTTTATGTCACTCAGATGAACCTCTACAGTGGGCAAACCTACCGCTTTTAAGGCATCCAAAATAGCAACACTTGTATGGGTGTAGGCTGCAGGATTTATAATTATGCCGTCAAATTTATGGTACGCTTCCTGTATTTTGTCAACAATACAACCTTCATGGTTCGATTGGAATATCTCAATATCAAAATTCCGTTCTTTTGCTGCACTATTCAGCAAATCTACAAGATTGGCATATGTTCCTTTACCGTAGATAGCAGGTTCTCTTATACCCAGGAAATTCAGGTTAGGACCATTTATGATTAAAATTTTTTTCATCTTTTTCTAATTGCTAAATTGTCTAAATCAATAGAATCAAAACCATCAGGTTTGTCGGCATATCTTATGGTTGCCTGACATGACAGTCTTTCACCTGCTGTTACAATGTCATAATTCCATAAATCTTCTTCATTTGTGGAAAAGACCGAACACTCCAGTTCTTCACCTATAAACGATTCCTGTTTGAACTTTATACTCAATTCATTAACGCAGTGGCTTTGCAGATAATCATCGGGTAGGGCAGCCAAACATATATAAAGATATGTCATGTTTGTTACATGATGATTGAAATCGGCATCACTCCTGTTGGTTACGTGTGTATGCTTGCATTTTAAATCTGCTGAAACCGGTTGCTTGTGTCTGTGGGTACCCAGTGCCATTTCATCGGCAGTCTCTATACCTTGCAGTATGGTATTGGCTCTTAGTGGAGTGCGTTTAGCTATGTCAAGCAGAGCCCAAGTGCTGTCTCCACTTACCACAACAGTTCCTTTATGCCATATTCTGTAGTCTGCGTGAATTTTAACTGCCGGTTGTTCGGAAATCCACAGTTCAACCTTTATGGTTTCACCCCAAAATGGTTGTACGGTCTGCATATTGAAGGTGAAATCTGATATAATCCACATCTTAGCCTCTTTTCGCATATCGAAAGCGGCATAGTGATAGTGGGCCATATATGTGGCGAAACAGTCCTGAAACATTCCGGCAATTCCGGCCGGAGACAGTCTGAAATCTTCGTCCATTATGGCATTTGTAACGTAATATTCTTTTGTGCAGTACTTCATTCTGTTTCTAATTTGCCGCCTAAGTTAGCAAAATCTTTGCAAAAATCGGGATAAGATTTGCTTATGCAATCCATATTGTTGATAGTTGTGAATCCTTCTGCTACTGTAGCCATTATGGCTGCCGATGCAGCTATTCTGTGGTCAGCTGCGGAATCTACAAATCCACCAACAGGTTTGCCGGGATAAACAGTAATAGAACTGTTGGTGGCAGAGCATTGAATGCCAAACGATTGTAGCATACGCATTGTAGTTTCCACACGATCGCTCTCCTTTAAACGCAATCTTTCAATTCCGTGAAATGTAGTAGATGATGATGCCATGGCTGCAGCAACCGACAGTATGGGAACTGCATCGGGTATGTTAGAGCAATCGGTTTCTACACCATGTAGTGTTGAAGGGTGTGCTATGACATAACCATTGCCTGTTTCAATGTTAGCTCCCATAGAACGCAAAACATCTATCACTTTTCTGTCTCCCTGTACCGAATGGTCGTAATCAATGCCATTGCAACGTATAGGGGCATTACCTATACAACCTGCTACTATCCAGAACGATGCACTTGACCAATCGCCTTCAGCATAAAGTTCTGTTGGAGTAGTGAATTCAGCTCCCTGTGGAATAAAGTAACCGGTTGCATTCTCTTCTACATTGACTCCAAAAATTTTAAGAATATTCAAAGTCATATCTATGTATGGAGTGCTTTCGCGTTTACCGGTAATTACAATATTGCACGCTTGTCCTGTAATAGGCAGAGCCATAAGCAGTCCCGATATAAACTGTGATGATACACCTCCATCTATAGTGTATGTACCACCCGGTAATTTGCCTTTACATGATAATGGCATAACACCCTTTTTGCCCAATTCTATGCCATGTGACACCATCTCTTCGTATAAAGGCGATAATGGACGTTCCGGTAATCTGCCTTTACCATGAAATTCAGAATATGCGCCCAACGCAGCAGCAACGGGAAGCATAAAACGTAGTGTAGAACCGCTCTCATTGCATTCTAAATGGTGTATTTCATTACCAATGGTACTCTTGTCTATAGGCGATAATGCTATATAATCATCCAATATCTCAATTTTTGCACCCAATGCCTTCAGACAATCGGCTGTAGCAAAAATATCATCACCGGCACCTTTGCAGCCTATCTTTACACATCTGTTGCCCATAGCTGCACATATCATCATTCTATGTACAACCGATTTGGAAGATGGAATAGTCACTTCGCCACTTGGGTGACCGGAAACCTTTATATGTTTCATTACTCAGATGATTTCGGAATATGTGCCAAAGTATTTGAACTGTTCTTCGCAATGGTCAAGTTCGCTTATAAGTGATGCAAACTTTTCATTATAGATGGACATCTCTATATCGAAGTAGAACATAAATTCAAAATCTCTGTTCGGAATTGGACGGCTCTCCAATTTTACCAGGTTGGCGCCAACGGCACTGAAACGTGACAGTACGCTGAATAGTTTGCCCGGTTTGTTTGGAATAACCATCATAATACTGGTTCTGTCTGCTCCCGGATATATCTTAAGATCTTTGGTTATACAGATAAAGCGGGTGTGGTTGCTGTCAAAGTTCTGTATATCTTCGGCAAGTACAGACATGTTGTATAGTTCTGCACAGCTTCTGGAAGATATTGATGCCATAGTTCCTGTGGTATCTTTGGCTACCATAGAAGCTGCAATAGCGGTATTTTCACAAGGAATAATCTGAACATCCTTCAAACTGTCAAGATAGTGTGAACACTGTCTTATGGCTTGTGGATGGGAATAGATGGTTTTAACATTTTCCACCTTCATACCTTTGCTGCCCAATAACAGATGGTCAATTCTTACTCTGGTACTGCGTACAATATGAACATCGTATTTAATAAGCAAATCGTATATTTCATTTACCGAACCGGCACTTGAATTTTCAATAGGCAGAATACCGTAAGTACAGAAACCATCGGCTACCATTTTAAGTACGCCTTCAAAGGTTTTTGCCCACATAATTTCAGGAACTTCGAACAGTCGCTCGGCTGCCGATTGTGAATATGCGCCTTCACGTCCTTGACAAGCCACCAGCGCACGTGCCGGGAAAGCTTCAGGTTGAGCGTGAATAATAGTTTCCAAATCTTTATATAGAGGTGAATCTTTCTCCTTATACATAGATTCGTATGCTTTGCTTATATCAAATATGGAACGATATAGTGAACGACCAAAATCTTCCATGTGTGGAGGTAGTGCCTTTGATATTCTTGTCAGGACCTGTCTTTCACGTGCAGCATTGTTTATTGGTTCGTTATTGTTTCTCTTTAATTCACCAATCTTGTTGACAATATTCATTCTCTCTTCGAACAGTTTGCACATTTTGTTGTCAACAATGTCAATTTCCTCTCTTAATTTTTCAAGTTCCATATCTATTTATAGTTTTATTTTGTTCAATAATGATAATAATTCTTCCGTTGGAATGGTGTGAAGCACACATTTTCCTATGCTTTCCGGAACAACCAGCGTAATGTTCTCTTTCTGTCTCTTTTTGTCCGATAAAGCAACACTATACAATTCTCCGGCAGAGTAGGGGCAACTGGTGTCAAAACCATACATTTCAACGATGTTTTTTATCTGTTCCGTAACATCTGCATAACCGCACTCTTTACCTATTTTTGCTGCTATGACCATACCTTTGGCTACCGCTTCTCCGTGAGTAACAGTAAAGTTGCTCAACAGTTCTATACTATGGCCAATGGTGTGACCAAAATTTAACAACTGACGTTCGCCTTTGTCAAATTCGTCGGCAGCAACCACATCTCTTTTAATCTCAATACATCTGGTCACAATCTGTAACAGATTGTTGTTATTCGGTTCTAAAAGAGTGTTGTACAAGTCTTTATCCAATATTATTCCATATTTGATAACTTCGGCAAAGCCATCTCGCATTATGTTTTTGGGCAATGTATTCAGAGTGTTTATATCGCAGAAGACCAGACTTGGTTGGTTGAATGCACCAATCAGATTCTTTCCTGCCGATATATCTACAGCTGTTTTTCCCCCCACTGAACTATCAACGGCTGCCAGCAGAGTGGTAGGTACCTGTATGTATTTTATGCCACGCAGATAGATTGCCGATGCAAAACCTGCCATATCGCCTACTACACCGCCACCGAGAGCCAAAACCATATCACTTCGTGTTATCTGTTCTTTTGCCATCAGATTAATGAAACCAAGCACGCTATCCATATTCTTGCTTATTTCACCATTCGGAATGGTATGCTTTATGCAGTGGAAGCCACTGTTTTCCAGTGAACTGATAACAATATCGGCATATAGAGCATCTACAATATTGTCGGTAAGTATTGCAATTTTACAAGGCTCAAAACGTTCTGCCAGTACAGAACCTATTTCTGTAAGCTGATTATGACAAACCAGAACGTCGTAACTCTTTGATGCCTTTACTTTTATGGTGCTGTAAATATCCATATCTATTTATCTGATAGTTCTTTTGCTATTCTGCCATCACGTAACAGATTGCAAAGATATTCATTGTTTTCGTCCTTTATTGCTTTTGCGTATTCTTTTAAGTTGTCAATCAGTAAATTGACCTCTTTAAGCAGATACTCCTTGTTTTCCAGGAACAGTTCTGTCCACATATTCTCATTGAGCCACGCTACACGGGTCAGGTCTCTGAAACTGCCTGCACTGTAACCTTTATGTTCCTGTGCGCTGGGGCTTTTTATGAACGCGTTAGAGACTACATGTGCCAGCTGCGATGTATATGCAATCATACGGTCGTGGTCTTGGGCTGTGGTGAAAACAACCTTTTTGAACCCCATAGGTTTAACTGCATTTTTTATACGTTCCAACAGAATAATATCATCAAATTCAGGTGGCACTATAATCATGGAAGCATTGCTGAACAGATTGGCTCTTGAATTTTTAAAACCTGACAGATGATTTCCTGCCATAGGGTGTCCGCCTATGTATGTAAAATTGTGCTTTTTAGCCAATTCAAATCCCAATTCAGTTATCTGTTTCTTTGTCCCGCAATCGTCTATAACCAAACCATCTTTAGAAAAGTATTCTGCATTTTGTTTCAGATACTCCATTGCGGCTTTGGGAGTAATGGCTATATGTAGAACATCACACTGTTTCATATTGGAAGTGGTCAGTTCCGCATCGACTATTCCCGATAAGATGGCAAAACTGGTTATGGATAGGTTGCTGTCGTATGCAAGAACCTTCCAACCGGAATCTTTGTATGCCCTTGCTATAGAGCCACCTATCAGACCTAATCCTACAACTCCAACAATCTGTTTCATAGTTAGAATAGTTTTCTTATTTCGCTTACTTTGGCCGATACATTACTGAATTGAGCCGGTGTCAGAGATTGTGCTCCGTCGCATAGAGCGTGTTCCGGATCATTGTGAACCTCTATAATCAAACCATCGGCACCTGCAGCAGTTGCAGCCATGGACATTGATTCTACCAATGAACGTTTACCTGTTGCGTGGCTTGGATCTACTATGATAGGTAAGTGTGATAACTCTTTAACCATAGGGATAGCTGCCAAATCCAGTACGTTACGGGTGTATGGATCGTAGCTGCGTATGCCGCGTTCGCACAGAATAATATTTTCATTGCCTTCTGACATAATATATTCGGCACTCATCAACCACTCTTTAAGTGTACTGGAAAGACCACGTTTAAGAAGAATAGGTTTGTTTATTTTTCCCAACTCTTTCAACAGTTCAAAGTTCTGCATATTTCTGGCACCAACCTGAATAAGATCAACATCTTCAAACATATCCAGATGGCTGGCACTCATTATTTCTGTTACTATAGGTAATCCGGTAGCTTCTCTTGCTCTTCTCAGTAAGTCAAGACCTTCACCGCGCAGACCCTGGAAATCGTAAGGCGATGTACGGGGTTTGAAAGCGCCACCGCGCAACAGGGTAGCACCCGAAGCTTTAACATCCTGTGCAATACCTATAATCTGTTGCTCAGATTCAACAGAACAGGGACCTGCTATAATAGCAAAGTAGCCTCCACCTATTTTAACGGCATTTTCTCCTGAACCTATCTCTACAATAGTATCTTTAGGGTGAAAACGGCGGTTAGCACATTTAAATGGATCGCTTATACGAGTAACATGGTCAATTATTTCAAGACCATTAAGTAAATCTATGTCAATTCTGCTGGTATCGCCAATAAGTCCAATAATTGTCTGATACTGTCCTTCTGACAGATGAACACCTACACCCTGGCCTTCCAACCACTTTATCAAACTGTTTTTCTGGAGTTCTGATACTCCGCTTTTCAATACTGCAATCATATCTGTTCAAATTTTGTTTTGTTCAAAAAAAAAGCCCGAATCTTTCGACCCGGGCTTATGTTTGCTATATCACTCAAACGCATACGACAATTCATTTACCCGGCAATCTGTCTGGTAAAGTAAAAATAAAAGAAGTATGCGTAGCTCTTTCTCATAACGACTGCAAATGTAGTTTACATTCCTTTACGTTGTTATTGTCAACTTTAAAATTAAACATATTTTAACATTGTGTTATTGTTTCTGAATATTCATACAAAAACTATGTGCCGGCATTTTTATTACCTTTGCACCCCGAAAAAATTGAGCTACTAATTTTATGAGGTACGGTACACTTTCTAAGCAGTTGAGCAGGTTGGCAGGACCTATTCTGGTGGAAACTTTTCTAATAATGGCATTGGGTGCGGTAGATACTTTCATGTTAAGCCGACATTCCGATAATAGTGTAGCGGCAGTAGGATTGGTGAATCAGTTGGTAAATTTAGTCTTTATTATATTCGAAGTTATTTCTTTGGGTACATCTATACTCTGTTCTCAATACATAGGTGCCAAACTACAAAAAAGAGTGGTACAGGTAGTGGGTATATCAATCATCTTTAATTTTTTTAGCGGATTACTATTCAGCGCGTTACTATATTTTAAGGCAGAATGGCTTTTAGGTATTATGGGAGTGCGTCCTGATATTATGCCTGAAGCCACGGCATATATGCGTATAGTAGGTCTATTTGCCTTTTTGCAGGCAGTGTCATTGGCTATATCGGCAGCGCTACGTAGTGCCGACAAAGCTAAGTATCCTATGATTGTTTCTGCCATAGTGAACATTCTGAATATAGTCGGCAACTATGCGCTTATATTCGGTAAGTTTGGTATGCCAGCTCTTGGAGTAGAGGGTGCAGCCATTTCCACAGTTATATGCAGGGCTGTAGCAGTAGTATTGCTTCTTGTTATACTCTTTAAAAAACATATACCCAGATTCCCTAAAGAGTATTTCACTCCATTCCCATGGTATGAACTTAAGAAACTGCTGAAAATAGGAATTCCGTCGGCAGGAGAACAAATGTCCTACAGCTTTTCTCAGGTGGTTATCACCTATTTCATAAATATGTTAGGTAACGACGCCCTTGCCACACGAACTTATTGCCAGAATATAGTGATGTTTACCTATATGCTTTCTATAGCGTTAGCGCAGGGTGGGGCAATAGAGATAGGCCATTTGGTTGGTATGAAGAAGACCAATGCTGCCTATATACTGGGTAAAAGAGTACTTAGAGTTTCAATGATTACCACATTGACTCTTTCGGTGCTTACAGCTTTATTGGGCAGACCTATATTTAATATGCTTACCGATAACCCTGAGATTATAGCTATGGGAACAGCTGTGTTGTGGGCTGATATATTGGTGGAGAATGGCCGTGCCATAAACTTGTTCAGCGTAAATGCACTACGTAGTGCAGGCGATATATATTTCCCTGTTACCATAGGCATAATATTCTGCTGGACAGTGTCGGTAGGATGCAGTTATCTGTTTGGTATAGCATTGGGTGGAGGACTGGTGGCATTGTGGTGTGCCCTGTTCCTGGATGAAAATATACGCGGTATAATATTTATACACCGTTGGAAGAGCAAACGCTGGACCACAAAGGGATTCGTTAAATAAAAATCATAGTTACATTCTACAAATAATAGTTGTTTTTTCACTTCATTATAAAGTGTAAGTTGTATAAACAAAATAAAAAAGTGTGCCGACGAATCGACACACTTTCCAATGATATGTAGTTGTTGTTAGTGAATTATCTCTGTCTGAAATTCCACTTTGAATTGTCGCTGTTCATATCGAACTTATCGAGAGTTGCAAAGCTGTCACCTGCTGAATAGAGAACAAGTTCTTCGTTGCAACCAGGAACTTTCTTAGGCATAATTCTGAAAGTACCGTCTGTGAGCTGATCAATTCTCCAAAGCTGTTCGTCAGCACCTGTGAATTCAGGAACTGTGATAACATCTTTAGCAGCAGTAGCTGCAAGAGCTCTGTTTGTACCTTCAATAACAATCTTGTAGTAAGGACCACCTAAGTAACCACCTGCTTCAGGAACTGCAGTGATAGTCCACTTCTGGTGAGGACGGAACATATAGTCACCAATTCTGATGTTGATGTTACCTTCCGGCCATGTGCCTATTACGTCTGACAGTTTCTGCTCTTCGATAACTGGGTTAGGAGCTGCTGCGCCACGGCCACCAAAGCCACCGAAACCACGCATACCACCTTGCATACGTACAAAGTCAACAGCAAGTTCAAGAGCATAACCTCTTCTTTCTGATTCAATCATATATGTACCTTCAAAGAAAGGTTCACCTGCTACCGGCCAACCGTTCTTCCAAAGCAATGGACGAATAGCCAATACGCTACGACCGCCACGGTCAAAGTCAGCTTCAAAGTGGCAAGACATCTTCTGAACGCCTTCGCATACTTCGTAAAGACCAAAGTGACCGGCACCTGTCATTCTGTAACCGGCTGCAAGAACCATCTTTCCGCCACCTTTCAACATATCTCTACCCATGTTGTCAACGAATGGACCTGTAGGCTGTTTTGAACGACCAACAACAATGTTATAAGTTGAGTTAACACCGTCGCAACATGTTCCGTGTGTACCAAGCAGATAGTACCAACCATCGCGGTAAATCATTGTGGTAGCTTCACAATCAATAGCTATATCAATGTCTCTGCAACCTTCCATGCGTGCACCTGTTGCAGGGTCAAGTTCTATAACGCGGATAAAGCCGAAGTATGTACCGTATGTACACCACAGACGGCCGTCAGGACCCATCAAAAGACCTGCATCGATAGCATCGCAGTCTTCATCGTTAAGTGATGCTGCTACCTGGATAGGTTCTGTATATTCAAAATCAGGTGAATTAGGATCAAGAGTTTTGTTCCACATTGTAACAACTGTACCACGGTGTCCACCACCAAGACCACCACCGGTAGTACTGTAAGCTATCAAGTAACGATCACCAATTTTAATAGCATCAGGAGCTGCACCGCCACCAGGACGAACTGCACCACCATTCCAAGTCCAACCGTCTTCTGAAATAAGACCGCCACCACCTGTGCCGAATGTATAATACTTACCATCGCACTCCATAATGGTCGAAGGGTCGTGGATATATGGTTCACCAACCTGTGCGTCTGCTTTCTGAGCGAAAGAGAGAGCTAAGAGGGCGCTCAAACCCATTACAATATTTCTTGATTTCATAGCTTTACAAATTAATTAAGTACGATGTTTAAATCCTTTAAAATCTCGTTGTTTGAGTCGTAGAAACGAACACAGAAATCGCTCATACCCGGACCATTGATAACGGCACCTCTAAGAACGTTCTTGCCTTTTTTAAGAGTAAGACGCTGTGAAATACCATCGTCAGCAACCATACGTCTGTCACCTGAAAGAATCATTGCCTCTTCGCCATTCAACCACCACATTGATGCTGAATTTGAACCAACTGCAAGACGAACATCCTTCATCTCTTCTTCACACTCAATGATAGTAACTGCCCAGAAAATAACGCCATACTTCTGTTTTTCAAGACCGGTAGCAAAACGGAACAACTTAACGTTGAACATGTTGCTTTCAATCTGATGCCATTTAAGTTCCTGATTGCCAACTTTTACAACATCGCCATCGTTAGGAATAACGCTGAACTGATTTGGGAAATACTCTGTTTCAACAAATGCATTTCTGATATAGCTATCAGTAAATACTGTGTTGGAACGGTTAGCTTTTTCAATTGGCTCCAATACGCTCCATCTTCTGATGAAACCCTCTTCGTCAGGAGTCATAGCTTTTGTAGTAGCTGGTGTGAAATACTTAGCGAATACGATAGTGGTATCGCTGTAAACAGGGGCTTTACCTGTGCCACCCTTTGGTGCGCAACCCTGTAAGCCTATAAGCATTACAAGAGATGCAACGATAAGTGTAAATTTTTTGCTCTTGTTCATATTAGAACATTTGTTAGTTAATTAATTTATAGTGATAATAATTTTTTCCAATTGCGAAGATAGCAACAATAATTAATATAACCTTAACTCATAAAAGTTAATTTTTAAAAATTATGGTTTTATGCCATATCTTGGTATGGTTATTTTAGTAGTACCCATATAATAAGGTGCAATATCGTATTCGTTGTAATAAAAGTCTATACTGTCATTCCTTATGATGTAATTGTCTGGTATGTATAGTTCAACATCACTAAAATATCCTGCTGCATGAATCTGGTCATAAGAAGATACTCCTGCTTTTTTTACTAAAGCCTTTTCTATTGCAGGCAGAACAAATGTTTCATAGCCCGCAGAATAGATCTCTTCTAAATCTACCAAATGGCCGTCGTGCGCAGAAATATTATAACAACTTATAGGGGAAGAACCGTGAGCGCCACCTTCGTATATATATAGGTCTAAAACAAGATTTATGATGTCAGCATCTTCTTCCATGCTAATCTCTGAATTCAGTAGATATTCGTGATTAAACATATATGTTCCAAAAGAATCTTCTTCTTGTAAAAAATCTAATGTTTCTGTAATAAAATCGTTGTAGTCTTTTGTCTGTTTTGCTACAAATTCAGGTATAATGGAATCTGCTTTTGTAGAGTGGGGAAGATTAAAGTAGTCTGTGTAGATACTATTAAAACTATCGTTGAAATCTTGATTTTTTGTAGTTGCTATAGGTATGGATATATTTAAAGCACAATTTACAATTCTATCAGAATCTATCTTGTAAAAGATGGTGTCAGAGAAATCTTCATATTGAAAATGGAGATCTACAGAATTTTTTACACTGCATGATATGGTTGCGAACAGCACCATAACAATAGTCACTAGTTTTTGATTGATTTTTATCATATTCTATATGTTTTTTTGTTGTTATTCGTTTTGTCCTTGTAAAGATAGTCATTTACAAAATAAAATTTTTATTTGTTATGCTAAAAAAAACAAATCGACCCTGCGGGGATGCTGAGCCGATTCGGTTTAATAGTCCTATTATAAATAATCGTGCGGATAAACCGGTTTCACAACAGGTGGTCTCCTATTTCTTTGTTTGCACTGCAAAGATACTACCTGTTTGCCTTTGTTTATGTTCAAAAACCGTCCGATTTTGTATAAAAACGTTTAAAAATGCACTTTTTATAGCTTTTTTTTGGGCTCTTATTAGAAAATGTGAGTTATATAACCCTATAAAAGCAGAGTTGCAGAACTTCGCAGTTCCGCAACCCTTAAAATAAAATCTAATACCATGAAAAACACACATACAAAAGTATATCTAATATTTTACCTGTGCAAGCGATTGAGAGGTTTTTTTAATAAATAATGGATAAAAAAGCGGAGAAGCAGGGCTTCACAGCTCTACTTCTCCTAATTGTTCTTATTAACATAACACAAAAAACATCGCTACTAACCGATGATTTATCATTTTCTAAAATTTATCTTACAAAAGTATGACATATTTATGATTACTGCCAAATAATCTTGACAAAAAATGTATATGAATATATTTTTGCAGCAAAAGTTCTTTCCATTTTTAGTGCTTTTTTTGTTTATTGGCTCTAAATGCTATAATTTCGCATAAAAAATATCAGTTATGGCCAGGAATAATCCAAATAGGAATAGAAGACGTCTGGAAAAAGATAACATTAAGAGTTTTCCGGTGACTAAAGAGACTACTCTGCTGCCATTCTTGATGGAGAAACTTGTTTCGCTTTCAAGAACAGAGATTAAAGCTCTTCTAAAGTATAAGCATATAGCGGTAAAAAAGAAGCCGGTTACTCAATTTGATATGCCTCTTTTGCCGGGTGATATTGTTGATGTAAATTTTGGACGTTCGTTTTATCTCTTTTCGCATCCGCAGATTAAGATTCTTTATGAAGATGAGTGGCTTATTGTTATAGAAAAAGCATCGGGACTGCTTTCTGTTGCAAATGAAACGACAAGAGAAAAAACTGCACATTATATATTGACTGAATATCTTCGCAGAGATAATCCGGATGCAGAACTATTTGTTTGTCACAGATTGGATCAGTTTACATCCGGAGTGCTTATTTTCTCAAAAAATGAGCAACTAAAGGATGAGATGCGTGAAAATTGGGATTTTTATGTGAAAGAGAGAAAATATATATGTGTGACTGAGAAAGTTCCTGAAAAGCCTGAAGATGATATAACCAGTTATCTGGTGGAAAAGAACAATCTTCAGGTACAATCTACCTCCGATGCTAAACGTGGCAAAATGGCCGTAACACATTATAGGGTAATTCAGTCAAAGGGTAGATATGCATTGGTGGATGTAGAGATTTTTACAGGAAAGAAGAATCAGATTCGCGTACATATGTCCGATATAGGTGCTCCTATAGCCGGAGATATGAAGTATGGTGCAGAAACGAGTCCTGCACGCCGATTGATGTTGCATAATTACAGATTGTCTTTTATTCATCCTGTTAAGGGCGAATTGATGCGTTTTTCTCTGCCTACACCTTATTCTTTTAAACAACTTACAAGTGTAGAACTATGAAACAGAATTTTAAACCCGGAACTATGATATATCCGCTACCGGCGGTTTTGGTTAGTTGTGGGGCAACTCCGGAAGAGTATAACGTTCTTACAGTATCTTGGACAGGTACTATTTGCAGTAATCCGCCTATGTGCTATGTCTCTATACGTCCGGAACGTCATTCGTATGATATAATTAAGCGAACCGGTGCATTCGTAATTAATCTGACTAATAGAGATATTGAATTTGCTACTGATTTTTGTGGCGTAAAGTCGGGCAGGGAGTGTAATAAGTTTGAAATGGCAAATCTAACTCCGCAAAAGGCTGAATTTGTAGATGCTCCCATTGTATTGGAATCGCCTGTCTCTATAGAGTGTAAGGTGGTGGAAGTTAAGCCTTTAGGTTCTCACGATATGTTTATAGCAGAGGTGGTTAATGTGGTGGTAGAAGATTCATATCTGCAAGAAAATGGTCAGTTGGATATGGCTGCCATGAATCTGTTGGCATATAACCATGGTCAATATTTTGATGTCACTAATCCAAGAGGTTTCTTTGGTTGGTCTATACGTAAGAAGAAAAAACTGAAACGCGATATAAAATAGATTGTACGTGAAAAATAAGAGGTTGTATTTTTGATGATACAACCTCTTTGCTTTTACTATAGCCACTTTTCTAACCAGCCAAAGAATCTGCGTTGCCACATTATACTGTTTTGTGGTCTGGTTACCCAATGGTTTTCGTCTGGGAAGAGTAACAGTTCTGCAGGAACTCCGTGTAGCTTTGCTGCATTGAAAGCTGCTACTGCTTGAGAATAGAGAATTCTGTAATCTTTTTCACCATGTATGCAGAGAATAGGGGTGTCCCATTTATCTACAAATAGGTGTGGAGAGTTTGCGTAAGTTCTTGCTGTCTTATCGTTTTTCTCCCAATATGCACCACCAAAATCCCAATTAGGGAACCACATCTCTTCTGTTTCCAGATACTGCTGTTCAGTGTTGAAAATACCATCGTGTGCTATAAATGCTTTGAATCGGCCTTCGTGGTGTCCTGCCATCCAATATACGGAGTAACCGCCAAAACTTGCTCCTACACAACCCAGACGCTCTTTATCTACAAACGATTCTTTGCTAACTTCGTCTATGGCTGTAAGAAGGTCTTGCATACACTGTCCGCCGTAATCGCCGCTGATAGCTTCGTTCCACTCCTGGCCAAAACCCGGGAGACCGCGTCTGTTAGGCGCTACAACTATGTAACCCTGCGATGCCATTATATTGAAATTCCAACGGTAACTCCAGAATTGAGATACCATGCTTTGAGGACCACCTTGACAATATAATAAGGTGGGGTATTTCTTAGATGGATCAAAGTGTGGAGGGTAGATAACCCAAGTGAGCATATCTTTTCCGTCGGTAGTTTTAATCCATCGTTCTTCTATCTTGATTTTGTCTAATTGATTAAAGATATGGTCGTTTTCGTGTGAAATGCGTTCTGCTAATCCGCGTTTGTAATCTACTGAATAGATTTCTGTAGCATTAGCAATAGATTGTCTGGTCGCAATTATTCTGCCAAAATCTCCCCAACTTATAGAACCATAATCACATAAGTCTGAATGTATGGTTTGGATTTTACCCTCTAAGTTGGTTTTGTATATAGACATTCTGGCATGCCATGAGCCTATGAAATACAATTCGTTAGATTCGTCATTCCATATATAACTATCTACGTTGCTGTCAAATTTTTCGCTTACAGACCATTTCTTTTTGGTTGCTAAATCCATTACATACAGACGATTACGGTCACTTTCATAACCATCGCGTTCCATGCTCTGCCAAGCAATGTATTTACCATCCGGACTATATTGCGGATTGATGTCGTAACCCATATTTTTATCTGAATCGCCCTCTATTTTACAGATGTTTTTTGTTTCTCCTGATATGATGGTGTATAGATAAATGTCTGAATCGGTGCTTTTGGTCTGTTCTACACCGGTCTTTTTTCTACTTGTGTATGCTATGGTCTTTGAATCGGGACTCCATGCAAACTGTTCTACACCACCAAATGGTAGCATAGGGCTTTCGTATGGTTCTCCGTTTAACAAATCCAATGTTGTATCAGATACTTTTT
>CALEFD010000016.1 GCA_937876995.1 uncultured Bacteroidales bacterium
AGCATGTTTTCTTCATCAGTGAGTTCCTTAACGATGCAAGGAAGTTCTTTGATGCCAACCTTTCTGGCAGCTCTCCATCTTCTTTCACCTGCAACGATCTCATAACCTTTGCCGGATTTTCTTAATACTACCGGCTGAATAAGTCCGTGCTCAGCTATGGATGCAGCCAGTTCTTCCAGTTTTTCTTCATCAAATGTTTTTCTTTGAACATGTATTAATGAGATTAGAAAAAAGTAAATATAGAGATAATATTATTTTAAAAGGTGGAGTTTTACTTTCATCTATTTTTGGTGAAGATTTAAGAACTACTAAAGATATTGATGCAACTTTAAAAAGTTTAGAAATAAAAAATCCAGAAAAAATAAATGTAATTATATCAATACCTGCTGGTGAAACAGCTAAAGTTGCTGTAACAGCATTGGCAAATAATATTGGACAAACTGAAGAACTTTCAGTAACAAATTATGCAACAGCTAAAGGATCAAATACTGAGGAAGTTACTTCAAATACTATAACTCATATAATTGAGAAACAAATAATATATGATGAGCAAGGAAATATAAGAGAAGGTTATGAGGAAATGACTATACCTTCATTTAGAATTTATAAGAAATTTAATAATAATAATGAAGTTGAATTACATTATGGAAATGATAATAATACAAAAATTTCATATGATAATATTGAAACTTATAAAATAACAGGTATTGCTTGGTTAGATGAAAATGAAGATGGAATAAGAAATCCATCAGAAAAAAGATTAAGTGGAATAACTGCCAAATTAGTAGATTCTGTAACAGGAATTATAAAAGATAGAGTATCAACAAATACAAATGGGGAATATACTTTTAATAAATGGTTTATTAGTGTTGAAAATTCCCACCATACCAGCCAGCAAAATTAAAGCAAAAGAGTTATACACCAATATTTTTACAATTTCATGCATGTTATTTAACTTTAATATTTTAATGATAAATATTATTTCCAATATCAAATTTAAAGCTATATATAATGCATTTATTGTTTGTATACTATTACCTATAACCGTTATATAGCATCCGACAAGAAGTATGGATGTAAATGCACTCCAGCATAGCAATTTAAATATACTTATGCATCTTAGGGCTATTTTACAGGTCATAAAATTAGTTAAAACGTTAATTAACTTACAAGCACATCTAAGTCCATTACCACACATATTTGCTAAACTTCCATCAGCATTATAAATAGAACTGTTTGAAAAATCCATTTCATCTTCGATAATATCTAACGAATAGTTTGTATTATCCGTTAAAACATAAGTTATATCACCTATTTCGTACTGTTTATGACTATCACCATCAATAAACATTGTCAAATCAACCTGCTTGGAGTTTGCAATTGTATCGGCCTGAAACGTAATAAAACTCTTGTCGAAGCGATAGTAACCTTGCTTTTGCAGTATTTCTACAATTCTGATTCTTTCATTATCTAAAGTTACTACATCAAGTTTCATTCCTTTATTCAACAACGGACGTGTATTGCTGTTTTTAATAATTGAAGCTATAGTTTCATCCTCTATCACAGACTTTATATTTTCAACCACATAGGGTTCACCCGGATTCAGGATGTATTCTACATCAATTTTTCTACGTCTATATTTTTCGGTCTTGTAATGGACGTCTGCATTAAGATAACCGGAATTAACCAATAATTTACGCATATCGCGTGCTGTTTCCACTGCATATATTGAATCATATAACACAGGAGCCTCACCTATTTTTCCCTCTTTGCCACCAAGCAACGAATACATACGCAAAGGGATTCTAAATAGTCCAAAGACTCTGCTATTAGGTGTCTGCTTAGATAATGATTTGTATTTGGATACGTTTTGTATTTTTGCATCTTCTACTTTAACCGATACGTTTGTCAACAGATATTCATCTGCAGGCACGTACTTATAGACTGAACATGATGCCCAGCATAACAGAACGGCTACGAATAGCAATATTTTAATACAAAACAATCCTACTTTCATAATAAAACCACAAAAGGATGTACCATTTGCAATATAATAACCCACAAAGTTAAACAAAGTATGGGGGTAAGCCAAATCTTTCAAAAAAAAAGAGTTTACTTTGTAAATCCTTAACATATTGATATGATAAGCAAAAATGATATAAAGAATATAAAAGCATTAGCTGTAAAGAAGTTACGTCAAGAAAAAGGACTTTTTATAGCTGAGGGACATAAAATGGTAGAAGAGCTATTGGATGTAATGGAGTGTACCCTTGTTGTAGCTACTGAAGAATGGACAAAAAAAATGAGTTCAAAAATAGCCAACACAAGAGTAGAAGTTGTAACCGATACTGTTCTAAAACAGGTAAGCTTATTACAAACTCCGCAAAATGTTCTGGCAGTATTCAAGACACCCAAATATAACACACCTATCACTATTGCAAAACAGGAATTGGTTCTTGCTTTAGACAACATTCAGGACCCCGGCAATTTAGGAACAATAGTCAGAATTGCCGATTGGTTTGGCATAAAAAACATTTTCTGTTCTATTGGGACCGCCGATATATACAACCCTAAATCCATACAAGCAACAATGGGTGCTATAGCCAGGGTAAACCTACACTACGTAGATTTAGCAAAGGAATTAAGCAAATTAAGTAGCCAAATTCCCGTTTATGGTACGCTGTTAAACGGAAGAGATATTTACAAATCGGAACTTTCACATAATGGCATTATAATTATGGGAAACGAAGGAAATGGCATTAGCAAAGAGGTCTGTTCATTTATAACAGACCCCCTATATATTCCCAGCTATCCGGCCGATGCTCCTACAAGCGAATCACTGAATGTTGCTGTGGCCACAGCTATTACTTGTGCCGAATTCAGACGCAGAACTTACCGCTGACGTATTAATGATATATCTGTTAATACCGCACAGGCATCTTTATTATTAGTAGAATCTACATAACTGACAAATCCGGTTATAGTACTTAAATCGGAAACACTGTCTATGACTGTTATTAGTTCTACTTTTGCAGAGTTATTCAATAATGTATCAACAGTTATCACTCTGGAATTAGAATATCTCATAGAGAGAGCCAAATATACCTGCAAAGGCAATGAATCTGTTTTGGAGACCAATGTATTATTAACGCTCCAAGTAATGGTATCACCGCTATAGAATGTAGTATCGGCTTTTATTGAAAAGAGTATCTTGTCTAAATAGACAGAATTTGCCAATATGGCATTATTATTCAGATACCACAAATCGACACTATCGCCCGACTCTACGCTAAAAGAACTTTTTTCTATTCTTTCCAGCAACATTGCCGCCTGATTTCTATCCTTAGAGACTCTTTCTGATAGTTTTT
>CALEFD010000017.1 GCA_937876995.1 uncultured Bacteroidales bacterium
TTGTCAAGTTTTTAACAAAAAAAAGCATTACACTACGTGTAAATAGTTTAAATATCGCTAATTGAAATAATTCAACAGAAAAGAGTAACTTTGCGCCCAACTAACAGACAAATTGACAAAAAGGATATGCAAACAAACCCGCAAGATTTGGAAAAAAGCCTTTTCATAGAGACATACGGATGCCAGATGAATGTGGCAGACAGTGAAGTGATAGCATCTATTATGAAGATGGCAGGGTATAAGACTGTTGACAATATAGACAATGCCGATGCGGTATTTTTGAACACCTGCTCTATCAGAGACAATGCCGAACAGAAAATATGGCACAGGCTTGATGCACTGAATGCTTTGCGTAAAAAACGTGGTGGCAAACTGATTGTAGGCGTAATGGGTTGCATGGCAGAACGTGTAAAGCAGGATCTGATAGAAAACCATCATACCGATGTGGTGGCAGGCCCCGATGCATATCTTTCACTACCTGAACTGATAGCTCAGGCAGAACTTGGACATAAGTCCATGAATGTAGAACTGTCCACTACAGAAACATATAGGGAAATTATTCCTGAAAGAATTTGCGGTAATGGTATTTCCGGATTTGTTTCTATAATGCGCGGTTGTAATAATTTTTGTCATTATTGCATAGTTCCCTACACTCGCGGAAGGGAACGTAGCAGAGATGTCTCCAGCATATTGGCCGAAGTTGCCGACCTGCGAGACAGAGGTTTCAAAGAGGTTACTCTATTAGGACAAAACGTCAATTCCTATAGCTTTAAAAATGGCGATGAAATGGTAGATTTTCCTACTCTCTTGCGTATGGTGGCGCGTTCTGTTCCACAGATGAGAGTACGCTTTACTACTTCTCATCCAAAAGATATGAGCGATGAAACACTACACGTTATTGCAGAGGAACCTAATGTATGTAAACACATTCATCTTCCGGTGCAGAGCGGTAGTAATAGAATTTTACAATTGATGAACCGTAAATATACTCGCGAATGGTATTTGGAAAGAGTAGAAGCCATAAAAAGGATTATACCCGATTGCGGTCTTACCACCGATATGTTTACCGGCTTTTCATCGGAAACAGAAGAGGATCATCAGCAGACATTAGACCTGATGCGTATCTGTCGTTACGATTCATCGTTTGACTTTAAGTATTCTGAACGTCCGGGAACTTTTGCCAGCCGTCATCTGCCCGATGATATACCGGAAGAGGTTAAAATACGCAGACTGAATGAAATGATTGCTCTGCAAAATACATTATCGTTAGAAAATAACAGAGCTTGCATAGGAAAAACTTATCAGGTACTTGCAGAGGGATATTCAAAACGTTCCAGAGATCAGTTATACGGACGTACCACACAGAATAGGACAGTGGTCTTTGACAAACAGAATTATCGTCCGGGCCAATTCTTGGAGGTTACCATAACCGATGCTACTTCTGCAACTCTCTTTGGTACACCCGTTTAATTCTTTTTTAAAAAAGGTGGTTAATAAGTAATAACTGAACGGAATAAAGTTTAATTTTGCAGCCAATTTGGTAATAGACATAGAATTTAATTAACATAAAATGGGACTTAGAAGGATTTCAGCTGCCGAAGCAGCATCTTACGTTAAGAACGGTTACAATGTAGGTTTAGGCGGATTTACTCCAGCCGGCACACCTAAAGCCGTTACAGCAGAGATAGGTAAAATGGCTCACGAACTTCACGAAAAGGGTGAACCATTCCAAATTAGTGTTTTCACAGGTGCATCAACAGGTGATAGTTGCGATGGTATTCTTACCAGAGAAAATGCTATCCGTTATCGCGCTCCTTACACAACCAACGGCGATTTCCGTAAGGCTGTAAATAATGGTGATATTGCTTATAACGATATTCACTTGAGCCAGATGGCACAAGAATTGCGTTATGGATTCTATGGAAAGCTTGATTTAGGTATTCTTGAAGCATCAGATATTACTGAAGATGGTAAAATCTGGATAACAGCAGGTGTAGGTATTGCTCCAACAGTAGCCCGCATGGCCGATAAACTGATTATTGAATTGAATGCTGCTCATGCCCGTTGTGCAAAGGGTCTCCACGATATTTTTGAATTGCAAGATCCTCCATACCGCAGAGAGATTCCGGTATATAAACCAAGTGATAGAATAGGTACTGACTACATACAGGTAGATCCTGCTAAAATTATTGGAGTAGTTGAAGTTAACATACCAGACGAATCACGTGGATTTACTGAGCCTGATGCTGTTACTCAGCAGATAGGTCATAACGTAGCGCAGTTCCTTATCAGCGATTTGAAACGTGGCATTATTCCTTCTACATTCTTGCCTTTGCAGAGTGGTGTAGGTAACGTGGCAAATGCTGTTCTTGGTGCTCTTGGTGCCGATCCATCGGTTCCATCATTTGAAATGTACACAGAAGTTATTCAGGACTCAGTTATAGATTTGATGCGCGAAGGTCACTGTAAGTTCGGTTCAAGCTCATCACTCAGCGTAAGTAACGAAACTTTGCAGGGTATCTATGACGATATGGACTTCTTTAAAGACAAACTGGTGCTTCGTCCTACAGAAGTTTCCAACAGCCCTGAAGTAGCTCGTCGTTTAGGTTTGATAGCAATGAACACTGCTCTTGAAGCTGATATTTACGGTAATGTTAACTCAACTCACGTTTGTGGTACTAAGATGATGAACGGTATTGGTGGTTCAGGCGACTTTACCCGTAATGCCTTTATCTCTATCTTCAGCTGCCCATCAGTAGCCAAAGGTGGTAAGATTAGTGCTATTGTTCCTATGTGTTCACACGTTGACCATAACGAACATAGCGTTAAGGTACTTATCACTGAACAGGGTATTGCCGATTTGCGCGGAAAATCTCCTGAACAGCGTGCAAAGTGCATTATTGAAAATTGCGTTCATCCTGACTACAAACAGCTTATGTGGGATTACCTTAAGATTTCACAGAAAGGTCAGACATCACACGCACTTTCAAAGGCATTTGCTCTGCATCAGGCACTTGCAGAAAAGGGCGATATGCATTTGGCAGAATTCTAAAAAGCCGAATATCATAAACAGAACTTCCCGAAGGTTTTCTCCTCCGGGAAGTTTTCTTTCAGTTTACTTTGTCAATATCTGTGATAAATCTATTTCAAGCATTTTTGCTCTTTTAATAAACTGCGGAAGTTCTGCGTTAAGAAATTCTTCTCGCATTTTCTGTAATACAATCTCTCTTGCATCTGCCGAAACATAGTATCCTATGCCACGCTTGTTGTAGATTATACCATCTGCGGTAAGCTTTTCGTAGCTGCGCATAACCGTGTTTGGATTTACACCCAAATCGCTTCCCAAATCCCTGACAGACTGAATCCGGTCTTCAGGCAGGAGTTCTCCAGCAAGTATTCGTTCAGATATGTTATCCACAATCTGAAGATATATTGGTTTGTTCTGATTAAAATCCATAATTACAATACTTATTCAGTTTATCCACCTTTTAATAATGATGCTTTTGGGACTAATGCTTTAAAGTTTTCAGTTTAAACCAAATACCTGTTAGCAACAGAGCATTTATTGTTATATCGAAGATGGTATCGAAAAGCATCATTTTATCGAAAATATTAAGTGCAACTATTTCTAATTCTTCATCAGTCTTTCCAGATGCATTATAGTAATAATATGTATCTATTTTATCTATTTGTGGCATTAGCAATATAAATAAAACAATGCTAGTAAACATTGTAATTGCAACACCAACTAAGAATGTTTTACTTGCTTTTGATTTTTTAAATACTAATGCTCCTAATAAGAAGAATAGGAATATCATCCAAGTATCATCAATTGCTGAAGTCCATTTTATTCTATCGATTAGTTCTGCCGGTACATCTTCCTCTACCAATATTAAATTTAATGCAGATGTTACTTCTGATATTATTGAATTACCGGTTTCAGGACAAACCATACATATCAAATAATCTATAAGTAAATAACCCATTATAAATACAATAGGTATTACAATGCAGCATATCAGAATCATGGAGATAAACTTCTCTAATCTTGATGCCGGCAGTAAAATAAAATTGCTACCTGTATTTTTATCGGTCAATCCACCATAACATTTGGCTGGTGCAGTAAAAATTAAAATAGTTGCTGCACCCACCATTGAGCCAATTCTACTTCCTACGTTAGCATGAACCCATTCTATGCTTTCTCCATTTAATATATCTTCCCAATTGTATGCAAATATTGTATTTATAAGTCCTACTAGAATATATGAAATCAGACCGAACAAGATTAGAATAATCATAGACCATCCGTAGTTTGCTATGGCATTCTTAATGTCTGTAACAAAATAGTTACCGAATCTTTTAAAATCAAATATATCGTTCTTCATAGTTGCTATATTATTTCTTGTTAAACATATTCTTAACTACATCTTTATGCAAATGAACAGCATTAAAAAGTGCCTCTATATTTACTTTACTTTCCAAACCTTCTGTATTCACTCTTACCTGAATAGCTCCACCCGGAATCATCTCTGCATAGAGAGCATCCGGAACTACTTCTGTTGAATAGTCAAAATAGAGTTTTTCTGTAATTTCCTGAATAGAGGCATTCAAAAGCACATCTTGTTTATCTAATATTATAATAGGATCTATAATGTTCTCCAAATCTCTAACCTGGTGAGTAGATATAAGAATGGTGCTATCTTCTGATGTGAATTTGGTCAGTGCCTTTCTGAACTGTGCTTTAGACGGGATATCAAGTCCATTGGTAGGTTCGTCCATAATCAGATATTTACAGTTGCAGGCAAGCGCAAAACTGATATATGTCTTTTTAAGTTGTCCCAATGACATTTTATCCATACGGCGCTGCGGATCGTTTTCAAGCAGCTGCATAATCTGATTAAAACGGTCCAGACTAAACTTACTCCAGAACTTGCCACGATCTTTTGCAAAATCTATAGCTTTGTAGCGCACGGGTGCAACCACATCGGGCAGATAGAAAATGTTTTCAAGAAATGAGGGTTGTCTGTCATACGGTTTTTTGCCGTCAACTAAAATAGAACCGATTTGTGGTGCTTTTAAACCTGCAATCAAAGTAAGGAGTGTGGTTTTTCCCACTCCGTTTTCTCCTAAAAGGCCATAAATTTTGCCCTCTTCCATTTTGAAAGATATGCCTTTCAAAACTTCATAGTTTCCATAACTGAAACTTAAATCTTCAATTTTTATCATTGTTTTTTACTTTTTGAGTGTACTACATCACTAATACACTGCAAAGGTGAAACAATATTTTCATTCCACCAAATTTTTTTCAAAGTTTTTTATATTCAGCAGATTTTGAAATCCGAATAAAAAATACTTTTTTTGCAATAAAATTAGTATTAGCTATGAAATCCACAGATATACCAAAGGGAAATACTCGTGAAGATATAGAGATTAGAAGAAATATTATCTCAAGATTCTATCATGAATGGAAAGTTCAGAATCCAACTCAAAGACGATTCAATTTATCTTTAAAAGAATATATTAATATTCGTTTTGTTTCTATTACAGAAACTTGTACTCATGCATCAAGATCATATTATTCAACATTAGCAGTTCTTCAATTAGATGCTATATTAACCAATGCTAAAAGAGTCTCAACTGTAAGAACCAAAAAAAACAATAATCAAAAACTCTTTGAAAAGATTATAGTAATGCAATACGATTGTGTTGGGATTGGTATTGTAAAGATGACAGTTGGAGTTCGTAGAAGAAATCACGAAAAAGTTCAGTATTGTATTACTGCGATGAAAATATAGTGAGATACATAAAAAAGGAGGTCTTTGAAAAACCTCCTCTTATATCTTGCCCCAAGATAACGCAATTGATGTTTACCTAAAATGGTGAGGCTCGAGGCGGGGACTTTGCACTTAGCGAAATACCTCATCAGCATTGCGGTTTATATCTTGCTGCAAAGGTAGCAAAAAAATATTGAAAACATATTTTATTTACACAGAAATTGAAATCCGATGCGTGTAGTGTTAAAGCCAGCCGTTGGATTTGTACCATTCAACGGTCTCTTTTACACCACGATGTAGTGGGTAGTCGGGGGTAAAATCCAGCTCCTGCTGCAGAGCTGTTATATCGCATAGCCAGTTTCTCTGTGCCACTATATGGTATTTATCCCTGTTTAGCGTAAACGTTTTGCCAAATAGTGCAGCCACTCCACCCAATGTGTGGCATATTATCCATACCAATGGTAGTGGGCACTTTAGGTTGATTATCCATTTGTAGCCATATTCTTCTGCAATAAGATTGCCAAATTGGGTGCTGCTGTATTCGTTGCCATCACTTACAAAATAGCAGCGGTTCTTTACCTTCTTCTCTATGGATGCATATATAGCCTTAACCAGATCCTTTACATATATAAAGGTGATAGATTGTCTTTTTATGCCGGAAATAAAGTTAAACCTGTATTTTATGCTCTTTGCCATAAGAAAATAGTCTTTATCGCGTGGTCCATAGACACCTGTAGGTCGGAATATCACATAGTTCAGACCCGGTATGCTTTTCAACAGAATTTCTGTTTTGAGTTTACTCTTTCCGTAGTTGGTCTTTGGGCTCTGAATATCGTTCTCTTTTATGGTTTCAAAAGGCTCTTTTTCGTGAACTGCTCCGTATGTTCCCAATGTACTCATATAGATGAATTGCTTTGGAAGCATATCGGCATGGCATAAAGCATTTATCAATCGTTCTGTTATGTGGTAATTACCATCATCAAAACCTTTGCTATTAGAACTTTTGGTTACTCCTGCCGTATGAATAATTACATCAAAAGCACCAAAATTGTTCTTGTGTTCGTATAGAGTGTTCAGAATACTCTTTTCCGATGAATAATCTATATGCAGAAGATGAACTCTTTTTTCGTCTATATAGCCATAGTTACTACCACGCCTTACAGCAGCCCACATATTGTAACCTCTGCGCACTCCCTCTTCTATAACGAAACTGCCTATAAATCCGTTTGCTCCTGTAACCAGTATATTCATAACGAAGGCGAAATTACTCTGTTTTTATAATTTATGATTCGTTTTGATTCATTTATTTTGTTTTTATATATCTTCGTAGGGATTTTAAACATTAAAAATAGAAATACTATGGGCAGATCTTACAAAGGCGGTGTAAAAATGAACCGCAAATATATGATGGAACAGTTGATGGACTACTTTAGGAATAATCAGGATAGTTCATTAAGTGTAAAGAATCTGTATGAAGAACTGCGTTTGAAAACGCACCCAATGAGAAGTATCTGTTTGGAACTTGTTCTGGATTTGGTTGATGTAGGTTTCTTGAAAGAGGAGAATGGTCGTTTCTGTTTGGCACAGAAAGATAAATTCATGGAAGGTGTACTGCAGCGCAGAGTAGGTGGAAAGAACTACTTTATTCCTGATGATGGCAGTTGCAATGTTATGATAGCAGAGCGTAACGCCATGGGCGCAACAAATGGTGACAGAGTAAAAATTGTGCAGTATGCAAAAGCACCGCTTTCAGGTCCCGAAGGAGAAGTTGTAGAGATACTTAAACGTGCAAAAGAGACCTTTGTGGGCACTCTTCAAAAGAAAAACGATTGTGCTTTTGTGGTTACTCCGGACCGTTCCGATAAAGATATATTAGTACCTTATAGTGCTGTTAAAAAACTGCACAACGGCGATAAAGTTATAGTTAAGGTGGTGGAATGGCCTACCGAAACAGACCGCAGCCCTATAGGTAAGATAGTGGAAGTGTTGGGCGCATCGGGCGAAAACGAAGCAGAAATGCACGCCATTCTTGCAGAATATGGTCTGCCATACAGCTATCCGGAACAGTTGGAGCAGGCTGCAAATGCTATTCCCGCAGAGATTCCGGAATATGCTCTTCTTGAAAGAGAAGATTTCCGCGATGTGGTAACATTCACCATAGATCCTCGCGATGCAAAAGACTTTGACGATGCCCTTTCAATTCGCGAAATTGGAAAAGGTCTTTGGGAAGTAGGTGTCCATATAGCCGATGTAAGTCACTATGTAGAAGAGGGATCTCTCATAGATAAAGAGGCATTCAAACGTGCCACCTCAATATATCTGGTAGATAGAACTATACCTATGTTGCCGGAAAATCTATGTAATAATCTGTGTTCGCTTCGTCCAAATGAAGACAAACTGGCATATTCAGTCATATTTGAAATGACCGATGCAGCGGTAGTGAAGAAGTACAGAATAGTTCGTACTGTAATTCGCAGTAATCGCCGATATACATACGAAGAGGCTCAGGCCATAATAGAACGATTCCAGCAGGGCGGTAACGAACCGCTTCCGGGCGATGAATATACATCGCAAATTCTACAGTTGGACCGTATGGCAAAAATTCTGCGCGAAAAACGTTTTGTAGATGGTGCGTTAGGCTTTGACAGGGTAGAGGTTCGTTTCGATATAGATGAAAAGGGACATCCTATGAGTGTCTATTTCAAAGAATCAAAAGATGCCAATCAGCTGATAGAGGAATTTATGCTGCTTGCCAACCGCAGTGTAGCAGAATATATAGGCAAAAAGCAGGATAGAAATCCAAAGACCTTTGTATATCGTGTACACGACGTACCCGATCCTGACCGATTATCGAACCTACAGCAGTTCATAGCTAAGTTCGGTTACAAAATAAAGATAACCGGAACAAATGTGGATGTGGCAAAATCAATGAACAAACTATTGGCCGATGTTAAGGGCAAAAAAGAGCAGAATTTAGTAGAGATAGTATCAATTCGTTCTATGCAAAAAGCCATTTACACCACCGATAATATTGGTCACTATGGTTTGGCATTCGACTACTATACACACTTTACATCGCCTATACGACGCTACCCGGATTTGATGGTACATCGTCTGCTTACCCGTTATCTTTCGGGTGGTCGCAGTGTAATGAAAGCCAAATGTGAAGAGAACTGCGAACACTGTTCACACATGGAACAGTTGGCAGAACAGGCAGAGCGAGCCAGCATAAAGTACAAACAGGTAGAATATATGGCTGACCGTATGGGACAGGTATATGATGCGGTTATAAGTGGTGTTACCGAATGGGGAATCTATGCTGAAATAGTTGAAAATAAGTGTGAAGGAATGATACCAATCCGTTCTTTGGAGGGCGATTATTTTGAATTTGATGAAAAGAACTACCGCATAGTAGGACGTAAAACAAAGCGTACCTATCGTTTGGGTGATCCTGTTCGTATTCAGGTGGCAAAATGTAATCTGGAACGTAAGCAGATGGATTACGAACTGGTAGAATAGACCGCTACAGGCAAAAATAGACCCCAAAAGTCAGAAAAAACTTTTGGGGTCTATTTTGTTTATCTACTTCTCTCCGGCTTTTTTTACAGATTTGGTCATATTTGACCAGGCATATTTTCTCTTTTCAAACAGAAGTCCCTCTTTGAATTCATCCTGTCTGTTGTTACCAAAGAAATCTACTATGGCATCGGCTATCTCCTTTTCATCGGGTTCAACCACATATCCGGCTTTACCATTTGGTACAATCTCTGCCAGTCCGCCTACATTAGTAACTATCATTGGCTTTTCAAAATGGTATGCAATCTGAGTTACACCACTCTGTGTAGCCGATTTGTATGGTTGTACTATAATATCTGCCGCACCAAAGTAGTAACGCACCTTGCTGTCGGGTACAAATTCTCTGTGCCATATAACTTCGCCTTCCAGTCCCAACTCTTTTTCTAATTCAAAGTACTTTTCGGCATTGTTATAGAATTCACCTGCTACAATCAGTTTAACTCCCATCTTGCGCAGACGGCTGTCAGCGTATGCTTTCAACATAATATCCAACCCTTTGTAGTCTCTTATCAAACCAAAAAAGAGCATATATCTGTTGTTTGTGTCCAAACCTAATTCGGATAGAGCTTCCTCTCTATCTACCTGCTTACCAAAGTTATCGTATAGAGGATGTCTGCAAAATACGCGCGGTTTTACGCTGTCAAACAGTGTAAGGTCATTCAGTACGGAATCTGACATAGCCACAAATCCATCAACTGAATTACAGAAATATGTTGCAAACATCTTGTCGCCTATGCGGTGTTCGTGCGGAACAATGTTGTGTACCACCGACACCACCTTGGTTTTACCGTTCTTTCTTGCAATACGTGCAATAGTGCCTAAACATGGTGCCATAAATGGCAACCAAAAACCTATTACAATAAGGTCCGGAGCCATCTTCTTTAGTTCACGACCTACCTTTATCCAGTTGAACGGATTTACTGAACTAACCTTTCTCACTATAGTCATATCCTGCGGAGCAGGCTCTTCGGAATACTGGGTCTTTCCCGGAAACAGGAAAGATGGATACTGTAATGTAAAGGTGTAGGTTATCACCTCATCGTTCTCTTTCTGGAATTCTCTGGCCAATCTTTCGTTAAAAAGGGCTATTCCACCTCTATATGGCCATGCTGTACCTAAAACTACTATTTTCATACTTTTGTAATAAGTTTCATAGCAAAATTAACAAATAGAGCTCCTTATAACAAAAGTTTGAGTTAAAAAATGTACTTTCGCACATTAAAACAGTAGTTAAGTGTGAATATGGATAAGAAGAAGATATTTTCAAAGTATTTGCCATACTTGGTGGCTTTAGCTCTTTTTGCAATTATTGCGTGTGTTTATTGTGCCCCTGAATTCGAAGGAAAGGTGGTTTATGCAGGCGATACAGTCAATGCAAATTCAGCAGTGCGAGAAAGTGTGCAGTATCGAAAAGATACCGGTAATAACACTTGGTGGACAGGATCAATGTTCAGCGGTATGCCAAACTATCAGATAGGAGGTGGACAATATGCGTCAGCTACTCTTATGCATCCTCTGAACAGATTATTTCATCCATCTGCAACACATCTGCATTTGGTATTCCTTATGTATTTCTGCTGTTTCTTTGCACTGTTGCGTTCGTTCAAAGTAGATAAATGGCTTAGCATAGTGGGGGCTCTTGCTATAGGATTTTCATCATATTTCTTCATAATAGAGGCGGCAGGACACGCTACAAAGGCATGGAGTATTCCACTTATGTCAGTAGTGGTAGGCGGATTCTTCTTAATATTCAAAAAACACTACGCACTTGGTGCGGCGCTTACCATGATATTTGTATCGGTGGGCTTTTCTCCGCACCCGCAGATGGCATACTACATCTTTATGCTTATAGGCGTTCTGTTCTGTGCAGAACTTTACATACATATTAAGGAGAAACGCTATAAAGATTTGCTTATATCCACACTGCTATTTGCAGGTTCTGTAGTGGTTGGTATGGGTACCGGTATGGCCAATATCTTTGCCAACAGTGAATATATGACCGAAACAATGCGTGGTGGACATTCCGATTTGGTACAAGTGGCAGAGGGAGAAAAAAAGAGCGATGGATTGGACATAAAATATGCTACTGACTGGAGTTATGGCATAGACGAATCGCTTACCTTTATGATTCCGGGATTTATGGGAACAGCATCCGGTTACGATGTAGGAACCGAATCTCATCTATACGAAACCCTGGTAAAAAATGGTGTATCCAAAGCCGATGCCAAAGCCTTCTGTCAATCTGCTCCCACCTATTGGGGTGAACAGCCGTTTACAGTTGGTTCGGTATATGCAGGTGCTATAGTCTGCTTCTTGTTCGTTTTGGGACTGCTTCTTGTTAAAGGTCCGTACAAATGGGCACTGCTTGTAGCTACCTTCTTTTCGTTTGCGCTTGCCTGGGGTAAGAACTGGATGTGGCTTACCGAATTGTTCTTTGAATACTTCCCTTTATATAGCAAATTCCGTTCTGTTTCATCTATATTGATAGTGGCAGAAGTTACAGTACCACTGTTAGGATTCCTTGCACTTAAACAGATAATGGACGGAACTGTAGATAAAAAATCTATAAACAAAAACCTCTATATATCGGCAGGCATAACAGGTGGACTCTGTCTTATATTTGCATTGTTTGGTAAATCACTCTTTACATTTACCTCTTCATACGATGCAAATATTGCATCACAGTTACCGGGTTGGGCATATTCAGCTATAGTGGAAGAGCGCGCCATAATGTTCCGCAACGATTCATTCCGTTCATTCTTATTTATTCTGCTTTCTGCTGCAACAGTATGGCTGTTTGCAAATAACCTTATTAAAAAGAGTTGGATGATAGCCATTTTAGGAGTACTGGTAGTTGCCGATATGTGGCCTGTAAACAAGCGTTTCCTGAATGACAGTAACTTTGTAACAGCAAAACAGAATCAGAGTGCCTTTGCAATGAAACCCTACGAACAGGCTATTCTAACCGATAAAGATCCCCATTTCAGAGTGCTGAATCTTACTACAAGCACATTTAACGATGCACGTACATCGTACTATCTGAAGTCGATAGGCGGTTACAGCGCTGCAAAACTACGTCGTTATCAGGATATTATAGACCAATATCTGTCAAAGATGGATATGGATGTTATAAGTATGTTGAACGCAAAATACTTTATAGTGGCCGACGATGAAGGACGTGTTGTTCCGCAACGTAATCCGTATGCTATGGGTAATGCCTGGTTTGTAGATACTCTGTTGGTTGCAGAAAATGCCAATCAGGAGTGTGCTGCACTTGGCTCTATAAACCTGAAGACAACTGCTGTTCTCGATAAGGAATTTGCAGGTTATGTGCAGAACTTTACCCCTGTTCAGGGCGATGATGCACAGATAGCCTTAACATCGTATGCCCCCGATGTGTTAACCTATCAATCGGCTTCAAGCAAAGCAGGTACAGCAGTATTTTCGGAAATCTACTATCCGTATGGCTGGAAAGCATATATTGACGATAAACCGGTGGATATTTTCCGTGTGAACTATCTGCTGCGTGCTATCAATATACCTGCGGGAAATCATGATATACGTTTTGAATTCCGCCCAGACAGTGTTCGTAAGGGTGATACTCTGTCATTGTTATTTGTAGGAATAATGTACACATCGATACTTGCCATGATTGTGGTGGCAGTATTAAGATGCAGAAAGAATTGTGTAAAAGGGTAGTGTTATCTATTTCTGTTAGAGAGTAACCACTCTATCATAGGTATATCGCTTGCGTAGGTGAGTTTAATGTTTGATGTGCTCCCGGGTACTATTGCAACAGGTACCTGGGGCATATATTTTATAACTGTACCGCAATCGTCTGTAGATTTAAAATCGGGGTCTTGCAGTGCTATTCTGTATGCCTCTTCCAGAACGGAACGTCTGAATGCCTGTGGTGTCTGTTCACTGTAAAGAATATCTCGGTTCAGCACAGTATCCATAGTGTTGCCACTATCGTGACTCTCTACAATGGTATCGGCAACAGGAATAGCTACATCGGCTGCGGTGTAGCTATTCATTGCCTCTATGGTTTTGTCTATAATTTCTGTTGTAACAAGTGGTCTTGCTGCATCGTGTATCAGCATATTGCAATCGGGTTGGTTGCGGTAAATATCTACTGCTGCCAATGTGGAGTGATAACGCTCTTTACCTCCTTGCACTATATGTTTAACCTTCTGCCAGCCCCTATCTTCTGACAATTTTTGTACCTTGTCTATATATTCAGTGGCAACAACTATCACCACCTCTTCTATACCGGGATGTGCGCAGAAGGTATCAACAGAGTGTTCCAATACACATTTGCCTGCAAGCATAAGAAACTGCTTGGGAATATCCAGTCCTGTTCTGGAACCCGAACCTGCGGCCAATATTACTGCAACACTCTTCATACTGCTCTTGTTTAACGTACTTCGCTACCCGGATTAACAGGTTTTTCTACTGTAGTAACAGCCAGTGTTCCGTCTGCATTCAGTGCGCTAAGAATCATACCCTGGCTCTCTATACCACGTATTTTTCTTGGTGCCAGATTCGCAATGAAACATACCTGTTTGCCTACCAAATCTTCGGGTTTATAGTACTGTGCTATACCGGAAAGTATGGTCCTGCCACCTAAACCATCGTCTATTTTGAACTGCAAAAGTTTATCGGCTTTTGGCACCTTCTGGCACTCTAATACTGTACCTACTCTAATGTCTAACTTCTCAAAATCAGGGAATTCAATGTTTGGAAGTATAGGTGTGGCAGGCTGAGCTTTTGCCTCTGCCTCTTCGTTAGCCTTTTTGGTGGCAAGCAACTTGTTTATCTGTGCCTCAATAGCTTCGTCTTCTATCTTTTCAAACAGAAGTTCTGCTTTGCCTAATTTGTGACCTGCTTTCAATAGTTCTATGCTGCCCAATTGGTTCCAGTCACAACCCTCCATACCAATCATATTACGCAGTTTCTCGCTGCTGAAAGGCAGGAATGGTTCAAATGCTATAGAGAGGTTGGCTACCAATTGTAATGCAATATTCAGAATAGTCTCTACTCGAGCCATATCGGTTTTAGCAAGTTTCCAAGGTTCTGTATCGGCAAGATATTTATTACCTATACGAGCCAAATTCATAGCCTCTTTCTGTGCATCGCGGAACTTAAAGTTCTCTAATAGTGATTCTAACTGTTGCTGTACACCCGCAAACTCCTGCAGTGTCTCTTTGTCGTAGTCAGTCAGTTCACCTGCAGCAGGAACTACGCCATCAAAATATTTCTGTGTAAGAACAAGTGCGCGGTTCACAAAGTTTCCATATACAGCTACAAGTTCGTTGTTGTTGCGTGCCTGGAAATCTTTCCATGTAAAGTTGTTGTCCTTTGTTTCAGGAGCATTTGCTGTAAGTACATAACGCAGTACATCAGCTTTGCCGGGGAAGTCTTCCAGATATTCGTGTACCCATACTGCCCAGTTTCTGGATGTGGAAATCTTATCGTCTTCCAAATTCAGGAATTCGTTACTTGGAACATTATCAGGAAGAATATAGCTGCCGTCTGCCTTTAACATTGATGGGAATACAATACAGTGGAATACTATGTTATCTTTACCTATAAAGTGAACCAGACGTGTATCTTCATCTTTCCACCACTGTTCCCATGTGCCACGTTCAGGATGAGCATCGCAGAACTCTTTGGTATTGCTTATGTAACCTATAGGCGCATCGAACCATACGTAAAGCACCTTGCCTTCTGCACCTTCAACAGGAACAGGGATACCCCAATCCAAATCGCGGCTTACGGCACGTGGCTGAAGCCCCATATCCAACCAACTTTTGCACTGGCCATATACGTTAGGACGCCACTCTTTGTGTCCCTCTAAAATCCACTCCTGGAGCCACTCCTGATACTGTTCAAGTGGCAGATACCAGTGTGTGGTCTCTTTCATTACAGGCTTACTGCCGCTTACAGTACTTGTAGGGTTGATAAGTTCTGTTGGTGACAGAGCAGTACCGCATTTTTCGCACTGATCGCCGTATGCCTTATCGTGATGACAATGAGGACATTCACCGGTTATATATCTGTCGGCAAGGAACATCTTTGCCTCTTCGTCATAGTACTGTTCACTGCTTTTCTGTATAAACTTACCATTGTCGTAAAGTTTGCGGAAGAAATCGGCAGCAAACTGATGATGAATATCGGAACTGGTTCGTCCATAAATATCGTAAGAAACACCCATCTTCTGGAATGTCTCTTTTATCTGATAGTGATATCTGTCAATAACATCCTTTGGTGTAATACCCTCCTTCTTTGCTCTGATGGTAATAGGCACACCATGTTCATCGGAACCGCCAATGAACATTACAGGAATAGATTTCAGACGTTGATAACGGACATAAATGTCGGCAGGGATATATGCACCTGCCAAATGACCTATGTGCAACGGACCATTTGCGTATGGCAATGCCGATGTAACCAGAATCCTTTTGTACTCTTTCATATCTTCAGTTTGAATATTTATATCGGTTTTAGATTGCAAAGTTACATCTTTATATTCAGAGAATTACTTTTATGAGCCCCAATTTTCTCTATCAAGACTACGATAACTTATAGCTTCCGCTATATGTTGCGGTTTTATGCTCTCCGAATTATCCATGTCGGCAATAGTTCTTGATACTTTCAATATTCTGTCGTATGCTCTGGCAGACAGGTTCAGTCTCTTCATAGCCTGCCCTAAGATATTTATACTTGCAGGTTCAGCTTTGGCATATAAGTTCAGTAGTTTTGAATCCATCTGAGCATTGCAATAAATCCCCTTTTCATCGGCAAATCTCCGGCTTTGTATCTCTCTGGTACGTATCACCCTTGCTCTTATTTTTTCACTTGGTTCGCCTTTGCTTTTGGAATTCATATCTTCAAAACTGACAGGCTGAATTTCGCAATGCAAATCGAATCTGTCCATAAGAGGACCGCTTATTTTGTTCAGATATCTTTCTATGCCTGTCGGGCTGCACTGGCATGCCTTTGTGGGGTGGTTGTAGTATCCGCAAGGGCAGGGGTTCATAGATGCCACAAGCATAAAAGACGCAGGGTATTCCACAGTGTATTTGGCTCTTGAAATTACTATGCTTCTGTCCTCTAATGGCTGCCTAAGTACCTCTAATGATGTTTTTGAAAAGTGTGGCAGTTCATCTAAAAACAGGATTCCGTTATGTGCCAATGATATTTCACCGGGTTGAGCATTTATTCCACCTCCGGTCAGAGCTATGTTTGATATGGTATGGTGCGGATGTCTGAACGGTCTGTTTTTTACTAACGAAATCCCTTGTCCTGTGTATCCGGCAACTGAATGAATTCTTGTGGTTTCTAAACTTTCAGACAGAGTAAGCGGTGGCAGAATAGTGGGCAGTGTACGTGCCATCATAGATTTACCACTTCCCGGCGGACCTATCATTATTATGTTATGTCCACCTGCTGCAGCCACCTCTAATGCTCTTTTTACCGCCTCCTGGCCTTTAATATCGGAAAAGTCACACCCCATAAAACCGGTGTAATCTTCTTCCTTCTCTAAATAGTGTGGCATAGGTGCTATAGCATCCGGCATATCGTTCAGCAGTGAAACCACCTGACGCAGATTCTTTACTCCATAAACCTCTATGCCATCTACTACAGCAGCTTCGGCTGCATTCTGATAGGGTAGAATTACCCCCTTAAAACCTGCCTCTTTAGCTTTGATAGCCATAGAAAGTGCACCTTTTATGGGTTGTAACCCACCATCTAAACTCAGTTCACCCATAATGATATATTCTGCCAGATGGTTGGGCTTAATAATCTCTGCACCTGTCATTATTCCAACAGCCAAAGGTAAATCGTAGGCAGCACCCTCCTTGCGTATGTCGGCAGGTGCCATATTTACAATAATCTGGCTTGTGGGGAACTTGTATCCGTTTACCTGAAGTGCAGAAACAATACGTTCGTGGCTCTCCCTGACAGCAACGTCAGGCAGACCTACCAAAAAAAACTTGATACCTCTTGATGTACTAACTTCAATGGTGATAATAAAAGCATCTATTCCTTGAACAGCTGCTCCAAAAACTTTTACTAACATGGCTTATGGTATTATTTATTGTGTTGTTCATTTATTTCTTCTCTTTTTTTATGGTGTCGGGAACTTTTTCTTCAATATGATTCATAAGGTCGTCTATTGTATAACAAACCCCCATGATGGTTTCTTGTGGTGATAATAACAAATAGGCAGGTATTCTGTTTATACCTGTGGTGGTTATCAATCTGCTTTCCCATCCTAATATGTCATCATATTCGTTTAACCCGGTACTGTCTTGTTCAACAGTCATTTTCCATCTATCATAGTTTGTGTCTATGGAAACAGGTGTTAATCTCAACTCTTTATATGGAAAACTATCAGGTATTCCTATCATTTCATGACGTGCCCTTTTGCTCTTCTCATGCCAAGAAGCCCATACACATACTATTTGATAACCTCTATTGTTTATCTCTGTTATTTGAGTTTTGGTATTTGTGGTATCGGAAACTACAACTCTTGTTAGGAAATTTGATGAACCGCCTATTCTTCTTGTATTTGATTGCAAATCCAAAATAAACGAATGATCCTGTAACAGACCGCTCATCTTATTCATTACCGAATTCAGTTGTGCCACACTGGCTTTGTTTTGGCGTACCATATATTCATAAATCAGATATGGTATAGCTTCAGAAAATGGATTATGGGTAATGAATGTATCTATTCTTGCAATAGTCTGTTCAAATGTGGTGTCACTTTCTACTTCATTACGGAAAGTTGTAAGTTCATTGTTTGTAGTACCGCCATTGATAATAGAAAATTTGGTGCTGTCTGTTTTGTGAAGAGTAGATGTAATATCTTTCTCTGCAAAAACTATATCCTGCGAACCATCTGTGTAGAATAGGAATAGTGGGGTAATGGTATCAACCTGTACGGTATATACAAATTTACCATCTATAGGACGTATAGTATCGGTACGTTCAAAACGGTTGTCAAATCCCGTTACTATTATTGAATCGTTACTGCCACTATCTATTGTACCCTCCAAAGTATATATGTTGTGCTGTCTGTTGCACGAAACAACAAACAGACACAAAACAATAATACCTGTTATGGAGCGTAATCTTGTCATATATACTAATGTTACTTAGCGGCCTTCTTTCTATCGTTTTCGTTCAGAATAATCTTACGCAGACGCATGCTCTTTGGAGTAACTTCCACGTATTCATCGGTCTTGATATATTCCAATGCCTCTTCTAAAGAGAATATAACCGGTGGCGCAATATGTGCCTTATCGTCAGAACCACTTGCACGCATATTGGTAAGCTGTTTGCTCTTGGTAACATTGATTACCAAATCTCTTTCGTGAACGTGTTCACCCACCACCTGACCGGCATAAACCTGATCCTGCGGATTTATAAAGAACTTACCTCTGTCCTGCAGTTTGTCTATAGCGTATGCAAAAGCAGTACCTGTCTCCATAGCAACCATAGAACCGTTTGTACGACGTTCAATATCGCCCTTGTATGGCTGATACTCCTTAAAGCGATGTGCCATAATTGCTTCGCCCTGCGATGCTGTCAGTATGTTTGTTCTTAAACCAATGATACCTCTTGATGGAATATCGAATACAATGATAACTCTGTCGCCCTGAGTCTCCATAGATGTCATTTCGCCCTTACGTTTGGTGGCCAGATCAATCATCTTACTGCTGAACTCTTCCGGTACGCTGATAGTCAGCTCCTCTATAGGTTCACAGGTTACGCCGTTAATCTCTTTCATAATAACCTGAGGCTGGCCTACCTGAAGTTCGTAACCTTCACGGCGCATAGTCTCAATCAAGATGGAAAGATGTAAAACACCGCGTCCCGAAACAACCCATTTGCCATCCTCTTCGGTTCTGTGAACACGCAAAGCCAGGTTTTTGTCAAGTTCCAAATCCAATCTCTCCTGAATGTGTCTTGAAGTAACGTATTTACCCTCTTTTCCAAAGAATGGCGAATCGTTAATGGTGAACATCATACTCATGGTAGGTTCGTCAATGGCTATTGGTGGCAGTGGATCCGGGTTCTCCAAATCGCAGATGGTATCTCCAATCTCAAATTTCTCCAATCCTACAATAGCGCATAAATCGCCTGCTACAACCTTTTCCACCTTTTTCTGTCCCATACCTTCAAAGACGTGGAGCTCTTTGATCTTTACCTTAACCATAGAACCATCTCTATGTGCTAAAGTACACATCATTCCTTCTGTCAATTCACCGCGGTTTATACGGCCTACAGCTATTCTGCCGGTGTATGACGAATAATCTAACGATGTTATAAGCATCTGTAACGAACCCTCTTCTTTCTTTGGTTCCGGAATGTATTTTACTATTGCATCCAGCAAAGGCAATATGTTATTTGTTGGCTTTTTCCAATCTTCGCTCATCCACGCCTGTTTGGCAGAACCATACAGAACAGGGAAATCAAGTTGGTCTTCTGTTGCTTCCAGCGCAAACATCAGGTCGAATACCATTTCGTACACCTCTTCCGGACGGCAATTGGGTTTATCCACCTTATTTACTACAACAATAGGTTTCAATCCTATCTGCAACGCCTTTTGCAGTACAAAACGGGTTTGTGGCATAGGACCTTCAAATGCATCTACCAGCAGAATACATCCATCGGCCATATTAAGCACGCGTTCTACTTCACCGCCAAAGTCGGAGTGTCCCGGAGTGTCAATAATGTTTATCTTTGTATCTTTATAGGTGATAGATACGTTCTTGGAAAGAATGGTTATACCGCGCTCTCTTTCAAGATCGTTGTTATCAAGCATCAATTCACCCTTTGACTGGTTATCTCTAAACAGATTACCTGCCATCAACATTTTATCCACCAAAGTAGTCTTTCCGTGGTCAACGTGTGCAATAATTGCAATGTTTCT
>CALEFD010000018.1 GCA_937876995.1 uncultured Bacteroidales bacterium
TCTTTGTTTTTTCCATTTTTACTTTTATCTTCGCTACTACGCAGAAGAGAAGACTTGAAAATCGTGATAGTGCCATAATAATGTCACCCAGTGTAACGGTAAAAAGTACTCCAAGCGAAAGTGGTACCGATCTTTTTATTATACACGAAGGCCGAAAGGTTAAGGTTTTGGACAATTCAATGAAAGAGTGGGTTGAAATAGAACTTGAAGATGGTAATAAAGGTTGGGTGCAGGTAGAAGTAATGGAAATAATTTAACAGGTAATATGTAATGGATATAAATTCGGCTCTAAACGAGACAGACCTCTCAGCGACACTGTCGTTAAACGGCAGTGAGTCTCTATTTTGGGATGGAGCCGTTCATCTTTACACTACAATTTATATCTGGATACCTGCAGCAATTGCACTTTTGTTTCTTATAATCAGAAATAGCAGACGCGAACAACTATTGTTGGTTCTACTTATGTTAGGACTGACAATTTTGTTGTGTGATCAATTATCGTCTTCTGTGTTTAAACCACTGTTTGAAAGATACAGACCTACAAGAGATTTTGATGTTATGCATCTGATGGATACTGTAAATGGTTATCGTGGAGGCAAATATGGATTCTTTTCAGGTCATGCGGCAAACTCTTTTGGTATTGCAACGTTTGTTTCTTTATTGGTGAAAAATAAACATCTTACTATATCTTTAATGTTTTGGGCAGTACTTAATATATTGACCAGAACCTATTTAGGTGTTCATTACGTAGGAGATATATTGGTGGGAACTATAGCCGGTGTTTTAGTGGCTGTATTGGTATTTCTGTTGTATAAGGTACTAACCAGGAATAGTTATAAATACAGTCATAGAGAGTCTGAATTATATACTAGTTCAGGTTATCTGAGAAAAGATATATCGGTGTTTCTAGTGGTTTTATACAGTACTTATATGCTTATTTTGATAATAGCATTGATAATGCAAGGTATAATGCCAATGTGAGATAGATAATAGAAAAATTAAATATATTACTAACATTTAAAAATTATACGATTATGAGCAGATTAATAACCTTTAATGAGCTTCGCCAGATTAAGGCATCTTTACCTGAAGGCAGTATGCATAGAATAGCAGATGAACTTGGTCTGGATGTAGAAACTGTAAGAAATTTCTTTGGTGGTACAGATTACAATAGTGGTTCATCGGTAGGTTTTCATATTGAAGCAGGTCCAAATGGTGGTGCTGTAGTTTTAGACGATACAACTGTGTTAGATAGAGCTTTAGAGATACTTGAGGAGCAGAAAAATAAATAAGACCAATTTTTCACATAATAACTAATATGTTTAGAATGTAACATTAACACCAAGAACAAACTTTTTAGCTGTTGGGTATGTACCCAAATCTATACCAAGCTGCTGTGCATTTGTTGTAGTAGCTGTTTCCGGGTCGAAACCAGGATACTTGGTAATTGTAAAGAAGTCGTCAAGTGATACGTATGCTCTCAAATTCTGCAAACCAGCCTTCTTTGCATATTTTGCAGGAAGAGTATATCCAAACTGAATCTGTTTAAACTTGAAGTATGAACCATCAAATACGTTGCCGCTTGAAGCCCAGAACTGAGTGTCATTCTTAACAGCAGCTGCGCTTGGCAAAGTTCTGTCTGTATGTTCCGGAGTCCAAGAATTCTCGTAGTAGTAAGCAAGGGTGTTGTTGTATGGACGGTCTGTACGATAAAGAACCGGGAAGATGCTGTTACCTGCAACACCAGTACCAAACATTGTAAAGTCAAAGCCTTTGTAATCCATAGCGATTGTCAAACCGTATGTAAGCTTTGGAATACCCTGACCAATATTTGTGCGGTCTTCTTCACCTATAATACCATCGCCGTTGAAATCGTGAAGCATTGGGTCACCAGGATTGTATTTTACAATCTTATCGCCATTTGCGTCAAGTTCAAAGTTTCCATCTTTATCAGTCTTGTAAATGGTTTCCTGTGCAATTCCATCCATCTGATAACCATACATATACCAGATTGGGTTACCAACTTCGAATGCTGTACGAATCTGTGATACATAGTAGCTACCGTAAAGAATACGTGAGATAGATGGATCAAGATATGTAACTTCGTTCTTCAATGTTGACAAGTTACCATTGATAGAGTAGTTCAATTTACCAATTCTATCTCTCCAACCAAGTTCAATTTCAAGACCCTTGTTCATAACCTCACCACCGTTTACTGTAGTTTCGGCTACACCAATTTCAGGAACCGGATTGATTTTAACCAAAAGGTCTTTAGTGGTCTTGTGGTACCAGTCAGCGCTGAATGTCAAACGGTCACCTAAGAAACGTGCATCAAGACCAAGGTCAATCTGGTCTGATGTTTCCCACTTCAAACCCGGGTTAGCAAGACCTGCCGGCATTGAACCGTATGAAGGAGCAGCGTCCATTCCATATTCATACCAGTTGCTGTTGTAGTTGATAGATGTTGAGTAAGCGTAGTTGTTCAATACGTTTACATTACCATTACGACCCCAAGATGCGCGTAACTTCAAGAATGAAAGAGCGTCACGGCTGATGTTGTCAGCAATGAAATCTTCGTTGCTCAGTGTCCAAGCAGCTGAGAATGATGGGAAGTAACCCCAACGGTTGTCTGCTGCAAGTTTTGAAGAGTCGAATGCATCGGCACGGAAGTTTGCCTGAACATTATACTTGTTGTCGTATGACAAACCAATACGTCCAAAGTAAGCAAGGCTGGCAGAACGACCTGGAAGATTGCTGAATGTCTTTGTTGGACCATCAGGCAATACATAGTTCAGGTACTGGAAGTTCTCAGCATAACCTGACAGAAGTTCTTTACCCTGTGCTGAAGCACTTACGTTATCACTTCTGCTTTCTATGAAAGACATACCGGCCATTGCATTCATATTCAACTTACCGAAAGTCTTGTCATAGTTTGCAAAGTTTTCCCACTGATAGTACAAACCTGTGTTAGCATTTGCAGATATTGAATACATATCCGATTTAGCCATTGGGTTTGCGTAGTATGGAGTGTTGTAGTTATGACCATTGCTATAGCTAATACGATAGCCTAAACGTGATGTAACTACCAAACCTTTAATAGGATTCAAATTCAAGAATGTAGTACCACGAACTGTAATACCGCTATTCTTAGAGTTGTTACGTGCCAACTGAATAAGTGGTGAACCGTGATCGTTATCTACATACTTTGAAGTAGCAAAGTACTTACCAGGACCAAATAGATCGGTGTCATAGTTCTGAACTATCAGTGAAGGACCATCAAATTCCTGGAAACCATCCTGCATTCCCTGATATGCAAGATACATGTTCTGTGGGAACTCGGAAGGATCGTTATAAGTAATAGGAGTCAATGGGTCATTCTGAATAGCTGCCATAAATACAGAGTTGGTCTCTGACATGTGTGATACAGAACTTGTAGCCCATTTTTCAATAGATGTGTTTGTACCTACTGTCAACCATTCCTTAATTTTATAGTCGGCGTTGATCTGTGTTGAAAGACGTTCGTAAGTATCTTTATCACCACGAACAATACCGTCGTTGTTCAAATAGTTTAATGACATGAAATAGTGACCTTTGTCATTACCACCTGAGAATGTCAGACCATGTTGCTGTGCCCAACCTGTACCAAATGTAGCATCTGCCCAATCAGTATCAATTTTGCCATCATCGCCATTGTTTCTGAGTTCTGCATCAATGTCATAACCCTGCATCTTTTTAAAGTCGATGAACTGTGCACGGTTCATTACACCCGGATCCTTGGCAAGTGACTGCATAGTCAACTTGAAATCATAACTGATAGTTCCGTGACCGGTACTTGAACCCTTTTTGGTGGTGATAAGAACAACACCATTTCCTGCCTGAGCACCATAGATGGCTGCAGAAGCGGCATCCTTTAGAATCTCCATTGATTCAATCATTGAAGGATCCAGATACTGGATATTGTCAACCTGTAAACCGTCAACGATGAGCAGTGGGCCTATTTCACCTGAGTTTGATGAATAACCACGCACACGAATCTGTGCACCCTGACCCGGAGCACCTGAGAAATTCATAACCTGAATACCTGCTGCTTTACCCTGAAGTGCAGAAGCAGCATCAGTAGTAGAACGGTTCTGCAGGTCTTTTGCTGCGATAGAAGCAACAGCACCTGACAGGTCGCTCTTCTTTTGAGTACCATAACCGATAACTACAACTTCGTCCAGAAGTTCTGTGTCTTCGGAAAGAGTTACGTTGATTGTTGAGCGTCCGTTTACAGCTTCAGTCTTTGAAACGTAGCCCATAAAAGAAAATTGGAGACTGGAATTAGACGGTACTGAAATGGAGTAGTTACCATCCAAATCTGTAACTGTACCGTTGGCTGGATTTCCAACCTGAATGACGTTGGCTGCTATAACAGGCTCGCCTAAGTCATCTAAAACCTGTCCCTTGACATTCACGTTCTGTGCAACTGCACAGATAGGCATTGCTAATGCTAACAATAAGCCTAAAAATGTTTTTTTTGTCTTCATAAAAGGATTTTTTAGGTTTAAAACAAAAATTGGTTAAACATTATATTTTTTTAATCTCAAACAAATAATTAAAAATAGGTATGCTAAACCCAAAACTAAATACACACCAATGCTTGGGAGTTAGGATTTACCTATTTTAATAATTGTAAATTATCACGCAAACAAATCAATTAATAAAATCCTTTCGAGTAATTGAATTATCCTTTCATCGTGACAAATGTAATACATATATTTTGAAATGTAACAACTTGTTTTAACTTTTTTTTAATACATTATTGTTTTTTCGTTTTCTCCTTATTTAATATAAGCAATATGTAAACGTATAAAAAAAATCCATTCTTGTTGAAAAAAGATATGAATATAGATACCTGTTTTTTTATCTTTTCTGTAATTTTGCAGCCAGAAATTTTAACCTCAATAATATTCGCAGATGTCAAACAATGTTCGTCCTGCCACAATGGAGCGTATAACTACTCCTGAATTGGCTCAACAGTTTATTAATGAACAGATTTCTGAACTTCGTGCTCAGATAGGTGACAAAAAAGTACTCCTGGCTCTTTCAGGTGGTGTAGATTCATCAGTTGTAGCCGCATTGCTTATAAAAGCAGTAGGTCATCAGTTGGTAAGTGTGCACGTTAACCATGGTTTAATGCGTAAAGGTGAATCGGAGCAGGTTGTAGATGTTTTCCGTAATCAGTTGAATGCAAATCTGGTATATGTAGATGCAATTGACCGTTTTCTGGATAAACTTGTAGGTGTTGCAGAACCGGAACAAAAACGTAAGATTATTGGTTCAGAGTTTATCAGAGTATTTGAAGAAGAGGCTCGTAAATTAGAAGGTATAGAATTCTTGGCACAGGGAACTATATATCCTGATATTATTGAATCAGGTCCGGTTAAGGCTCATCACAATGTAGGTGGTCTGCCTGATGATATGCAGTTTGAACTGGTAGAACCATTGAAGTTCCTCTTTAAGGACGAAGTTCGCGTAGTTGGTAAGGCTCTTGGTTTGCCTGATGATATGGTATTCCGTCAGCCGTTCCCGGGTCCTGGTTTGGGCGTGCGTTGTACTGGTGCAATTACAAGAGACCGTTTGGAGGCTGTACGTGAATCGGATGCTATTTTGCGTGAAGAGTTTGCAAAGAACGGTCTGGAAGGTAAGGTATGGCAGTATTTTACAGTAGTACCCGATTTCAAATCTACCGGTGTTCGCGATGATAAACGCAGTTATGATTGGCCAGTTATTATCCGTGCGGTGAATACTGTTGATGCTATGACAGCTTCTGTAGCTGAGATTCCATTCTCACTGCTTCAGCATATTACCAACAGAATAGTAAATGAAGTGAAAGGTGTAAACCGCGTTCTCTTTGATCTTACTCCAAAACCAACAGGTACCATCGAGTGGGAGTAAATAAAACCCAATAGCCGTAATTAGTCACGCGTTAGCGTGGGTTGCGTTCGCGCAGCGATAGTAATTGGGTCTCCTCTTTATATTATTAAGCAGTCTTAATCTAAAAAATTGGGACTGCTTTTTTTGTATTCATAAAATTGTGTATCTTCGTGACCGAACTATGTTATAACAATAGTATAAACGCAAATGAAGAAGTTGATTCTTAAACCCGTAGCTCTGTTTGGTGCATTGATGTTGATGCTCCAGATACAGGCACAACCGGGAGGGCGTATGGTACAGGTATCATCGCCTGTTGTCAATTCAGACAACACTGTGACTTTCAATTATCGTAATGACAATGCAAAGAGCGTACAGGTAGATGTACAGTTTGCAGGCAGACACGATATGTTTAAAAATGACAATGGTGTATGGACACTGACTTTGGGCCCTGCTGCTCCTGATATCTATCCATACTGTTTTGTTGTGGATGGAGTATCTGTAATGGACCCTCTGAATCCGGATTGGTTCCCTAACGAAGGTTTTAAAAACAGTCTTCTGGATATCCGCGGAGAAGAGCCACTGATACATGCTGCTCAGAATGTGCCTCACGGTGCAGTAGATTACGTAAACTACTATTCAGAGACACTTGGCCTTTATGGAAATGCTATAGTATATACTCCTCCTTTCTACGATAAGAATCCTGATAAGAGATATCCTGTATTCTATCTTATTAGTGGTACAACCGATACAGAAGAGGTTTATTTCAAGGTGGGTAAGGTGAATTTCATTCTAGACAATCTTATTGCACAGGGTAAAGCCAAAGATATGATTGTAGTGTTACCATACGGTAATCCTTCAAAATATTTCCCTGCCGGTACAAACACCATGGGTATGGGTGATATGTTCAGCAAAGATCTTATTAATGACCTTATGCCATACATAGAAAAGAACTATCGCACTATTGAAGATAGAGAGTATCGTGCAATAGGTGGTTTTTCACGTGGCGGTAATCAGGGTTTGGCAAACGGTTTGCAGAATCTTGACAAATTCTCATATCTCTGTTCATACAGTTCATTTACACAGACAAACATACCAGGTGTATATGACAATGCAGCAGAAACAAACGAAAAGATTAATCTGTTCTGGCTTGGTGTAGGAACTGATGATTTCCTATATGGTAATGCTAAGGATTATATGGATTTCCTTGACAGCAAAGGAATTGAGAATGTTAAAGTGTTTACAGATGATAAGTTTGGACATACTTGGATGAATGCCAAATATTTCCTTGACCAGTCATTACCTCTGTTGTTTCAGAAATAATTAAAATTCCGATTATGAAAAAGATATATTCATTAATAATGATAGTTACGCTGTGTGCTACAATGCCTTTAAGTGCACAACAGTCAGAACAGAGACTTACTCCTGCTTTGATGGCACGTTTGTTCCCCGCAGGTGTGGTATCGCCCGATTATAATAAAGATGGATCTGTTACTTTCCGTTTTCAAGCAGCTGATGCTGAAAAGGTGGAATTGGACTGCCAGATGTTTGGTGAAAGAAAACCTATGCAGAAAGATGCACGTGGAGTATGGAGTATAACAGTCAAACCTGAAGTGCCTGACATCTATCCATATTGTTTTATTGTTGATGGAATGCAGGTTGCAGACCCTAATAATATGTTCATATTCCCTAACGAAGGTTTTAAGAACAGTCTGGCCGATGTACGTGGAGATGCTCCCGGAATGCAGGATATGCAGGACGTACCTCATGGTAAGGTGTCATACAGATACTATCACTCAAAGACTGTGAATCTGGAACGTCCTATGTGTGTTTATACACCGGCAGGTTACGATCCGGCTGGAAAGGAGAAACTTCCGGTTCTCTATCTTATTCACGGTATGACCGATACATACGAAACCTGGTTCAAAGTAGGTCGTGTAAACCTGATAATGGACAATCTTATTGCTCAAGGTTTGGCAGAGAGAATGATTATTGTTATGCCATACGCAAATCCTTATCCTGAAATAGCTGCAAGCGGTCGTTTTGTAAATCAGGATATTATGGGAACTGATGTGTTCTGTAGCGAAATTATAAACGAAGTTATTCCTTATATTGAAGAAAACTACAATGTAAAGAAGGGTGCTAAAAATCGTGCTATTGCCGGTTTCTCACTTGGTGGACGTCAGTCACTTGCTTGTGGACTTGGTAATTTGGATATGTTCCGTTGGGTTGGTGCTTTTGCTCCGGCAATTTTCGGCAATGAATACGAAACAAATTTTGCAAATGGTATATACGAACCACTGAAAAAGGCTGAAAGAAAGCTTGAATTGATGTGGTTGGGTTGTGGTTCTGAAGATTTCCTTATTCAGGCTTCTCGCGGTTTAGATGCATATCTTACAGAACAGGGATTTGAACATACATTCTACAATCCCGGCGGTGGACATACCTGGATGAATTGTAGAGACTATATTGAATTATTGGCTAAAGAGTTGTTCAAATAAGAATAAGGCTCTATAGTATCAAATTAATAGGTTGCGGATTATAGTTGGATTTTATTAAAATTTAACTATCTTCGCAACCTATATTGTTTTTATTAGACGATAATACAGTAATTAACCAAATATTATTATCAAATGAAGAAATCAACTAAATTTCTGTTTGTAATGGGATGCGTATGCTTAGGCTTGGCCTCCTGTTCAGACACACTTCCTTATCAGAGGACAGGATTGAGTCCTGAAAAGAGAGCGAAGGATTTGGTTAGCAGATTGACTTTGGAACAGAAAGTCTCTTTGATGCAAAACACATCACCTGCTATTCCTGAGTATGGTATTAAAGCATACGATTGGTGGAACGAAGCACTCCATGGTGTAGGTCGTGCCGGCTTGGCAACAGTATTTCCACAGTCAGTTGGTATGGCTGCATCATTCAATGATGAATTGCTACTTGATGTGTTTACTGCTGTTTCGGATGAAGCTCGTGCAAAATCGGCTGAATTTGGAAAAGATGGCGGTTTGCGTCGTTATCAGGGTTTGACATTCTGGACACCAAACGTTAACATCTTCCGCGATCCACGTTGGGGACGTGGTCAGGAGACATACGGTGAAGACCCATTCTTGAGCAGTCGTATGGGCGTAGCAGTGGTAAATGGTCTGCAAGGTCCTGCCGATGCAAAATATGACAAACTTCATGCTTGTGCAAAACACTTTGCAGTTCATAGCGGTCCGGAATGGAATCGTCATGAATTTAACGCTGAAAATATTGATCCTCGCGATTTGCGTGAAACATATCTTCCTGCATTTAAGGCTTTGGTAATGGAAGCCGATGTAAAAGAGGTGATGTGTGCATATAACCGTTATGAAGATGAACCATGTTGCGGCAGTACACGTCTGTTGCAGCAGATTCTGCGTGAAGAGTGGGGTTATCAGGGTATAGTTGTATCAGACTGCTGGGCTATCAATGACTTCTTTACTCCAGGTCGTCATAATACAGAGCCTGATGCACAGCATGCATCTGCAAAGGCTGTTCTTACCGGTACCGATTTGGAATGTGGTAGTTCATACGCTACACTTACTCAGGCTGTAGAAGAGGGCTTGATAACAGAAGATGAAATTGATGTATCTCTTGTCCGTTTGATGAAGGCACGTTTTGAACTGGGCGAAATGGACGAAGATGTTGAATGGAACAATATTCCTTACAGCGTAGTAAACAGCCCTGAACACCAGGCACTCGCTCTTAAGATGGCTCAGGAGAGTATGGTTCTTTTGCAGAACAACGGAACACTGCCTCTTGCAAAGAGTGCAAAAGTTGCAGTTATGGGTCCAAATGCAGCTGACTCTGTAATGATGTGGGGTAACTATAACGGCACTCCTGCACGTACTGTAACGCTGCTTGAAGCAGTTAAAGAGTATGCAAGTGGTGATGTAATCTACGAACGTGGTTGCGACCATGTAGTAAGTTCTTTGTCACTTCAGAGTTTGTTCAACCAGTGTAAATCAAACGGCCAACAGGGTTTCAGTGCAAAGTATTGGAACAATGCTCGTGGCGAAGGTGAACCGGATGTATTGCGTCATCATGCAAATCCATTCAGATTTACTACAGGTGGTGCAACAGTATTTGCTCCAGGTGTTAATTTGACTGATTTTGCTGCAGAATATACAGCAACATTTACTGCACGCGAAAGTGGCGATGTTGCATTCTATTTCCAGAACCAGGGAACAACAATGCTCTATATTGATGGTCAGAGAGTAGCATTTGCACGTAACAGCAACAAGAGCCAGAAAGCTTATACATTGAAGGCTCAGGCAGGTAAGAAATATGATATTCGTATAACATATGCTTGCATGCGTGGCGAAGCTACATTGAACTTCGATATGGGTTACGAAGTACCTGTAAGTGTAGAGGGTTCTGTAGAAAAGGTTAAGGATGCCGATGTTGTGGTATTCGCAGGTGGTATTTCACCGGCACTTGAAGGCGAAGAGATGCCTGTAAATGTAGCAGGTTTCCGTGGTGGTGACCGTACAGCAATTGAACTTCCGGCAGTTCAGACTGAATTAATTGCAGCATTGAAGAAGGCTGGTAAGAAGGTTGTGTTTGTTCACTTCTCAGGTTCAGCTATGGCATTGACAGAAGTTGCTCCATATTGCGATGCTATTATTCAGGCATGGTATCCCGGTCAGGCAGGTGGTACAGCTGTTGCTTCTGTTCTGTATGGCGATTACAACCCTGCAGGTCGTCTTCCTGTAACATTCTATAAGAGCACAGATCAGTTACCTGATTTTGAAGACTATTCAATGAAGGGACGTACATATCGTTATATGACAGAGGCTCCTCTCTTCCCATTCGGTCATGGTCTCAGCTACACCACATTCAACTATGGCGATGCTAAGTTGAGCGCAAATTCTATCAGTGGCAAGAAGAAGGTTAAACTGACAGTCCCTGTAACTAACAGCGGTAACTTGGATGGCGAAGAGGTTGTTCAGGTTTACGTTAAGAGAGTAGGCGATAATGAAGGTCCTTCACACGCTCTCCGTGGTTTCAAACGTGTTGGTATAAATAAAGGTGCTACTCAGGATGTAGTATTTGAACTGACCACAGAATCATTTGAATGGTTTGATACAAACTACAACGATATGCGTGCTATTGAAGGTGAATATGAAATCTACTACGGTGGAACATCAGACCTTTCAAAACTTAAAAAGTTAAGCATTACAGTCAAGTGATAACTGACACTTATATACAAAACAAATCCCCAAAGTCTGTTCACAACTAGACTTTGGGGATTTTGTTATATGCTGACTATAATTTATTTCTTCAGCGGTTCTACAACTGCATCAATAATGCCAAGCTGTTTAAGCAATGCTTCAGGTTCAGGATCGTGACCGCGGAAGTTACGATAAAGCTCTGCCGGATCTACGCTGCTGCCTTTTGAAAGCAAAGTGCGGAATGCTGTAGCTGTCTGTTGGTCAAAAATACCTTTCTCCTTGAATAGTGAGAAACCGTCTGCAGCCAGAACTTCAGCCCATTTGTATGAATAGTAACCGGCGCTATATCCACCTGAGAAGATGTGTGAGAACGATGTTGAGATAATGCACTCAGGTACCGAAGGGAGTACATTTGTAGCCTCCAAAGCCTTCTTCTCAAATTCCAGTGAACTTTCAGCAGGTATCTCTTTAAGAGTATGCCAAGCCATATCCAGAATACCGAACTGAAGTTGGCGCATGTGGTAGTATGCTGAAAGATAGTTCTTTGATGCAACAATCTTTTCGATAAGTTCTGCCGGAATAGTTTCGCCTGTCTGATAGTGCTTTGCAAAAGTGTTCAGATATTCAGGTTCGTAACCCCAGTTCTCCATAATCTGTGATGGAAGTTCCACAAAGTCATGATCAACACTTGTACCTGTCATTGATTCGTATGTACCCTTTGTAAGAATACCATGCAGTGCATGACCGAATTCGTGTAGGAATGTGGTAAATTCGTCATGGGTAATCAATGATGGAGTATCGGCAGTAGGCTTTGTAAAGTTGGTTACAATGCTAATGAAAGGACGCTCTTCAACACCATCAATAATGCGCTGACCGCGGAATTCTGTCATCCATGCACCACCACGTTTGCTTTCGCGTGGGAAGAAATCTGCATAGAATAGAGCCAGGTGTGAACCATCTTTATCCTTTACATCATAAACCTTTACGTCAGGATGATATACAGGTATGTTATTCAGTTCTGTGAATGAAATGCCGTACAGTTTGTTTGCTAGTGCAAATACAGCATCAATACACTGATCTAACTGGAAGTAAGGTTTAAGCTGTTCATCGCTTAAATCATATTTTTCCGCACGCAGTTTTTCTGAATAGAAACTGAAATCCCAAGGCATTATTTCACTGCCGGTAAAGCCGTTGGCTTTTGCATATTCGTTAAGTTCGGCAACCTCTGCTTTAGCTTTTGGCAGTGCAGGGCCAAGTAATTTGTTAAGGAACTCTTGAACAGCCTCCGGGCTCTTTACCATACGTTTCTCTGTTTGGTATTGTGCAAAGTTGTCATAACCCAGAATGTCGGCAGTAAGAATACGGAGTTCTGCAATTCTCTTAATTACTTCACTGTTGTCATATTCGCCACCAAAAGCACGGGTGTTATATTTGCGATACAATTGTTCGCGAAGATCTCTGCGTTCGCTGAACTTCATAAACGGACCATAGCTTGGTGCTGTAAGATCGAACAACCAACCCTCTTTTCCTTTGCTTTTAGCAGCATCGGCAGCCTGCTCTCTTACATATTCCGGAAGACCAACCAATTCTTCTTCTTTGGTAAGAAGCATGGTGTAATCATTTGTAGAAGCCAATACGTTTTTGCTGAACTGCAGTGACAGGAGAGAACGCTCTTCTACATATTTGCTGTAGGTCTCTTTGTCCTCTTTTGAAAGATTGGCACCACTACGAGCAAAACTGTCGTATGTATCTTCCAGAAGAATCATCTGTTCTGGAGTAAGATTCAGTGATTCACGCTGGTCATAAACAGCCTTAACACGTTTGAACAGACCTTCATTCAGACTAACATACATAGAGAATTCAGTAGTCAGTGGTGAAATCTCTTCTGCAATATCCTGCATCTCGTCATTGGTGTTGGCTTCCATAATGTTATAGAAGATACCACCAACGCGGCCTAATGTTTCACCAGAATGTTCCAAAGCTACTATTGTATTTTCAAAAGTAGGAGCTTCGGGGTTGTTAACAATTGCATCAATCTCTTCTTTACCCTCTTTAATACCCTGTTTAAATGCAGGTAGGTAGTGTTTGTTCTCAATTTTGTCAAATTGAGGTGCGCCATACGGGAGTGGCGATTCTGTCAATAATGGATTCTCCATATTACACGATGTAATAAATAAAGCCAGCACAGCCGGCAGGAAAAAATTTCTTTTCATTTTCTTTTATGATTTTTTTATTATAGTCTGAGTGCGAAGTTACGAAAAATAGTTATCTTTACGGAAATTAATTATAAAAATGAAGAAATTATTACTTTTTGAAATATTGATTGCCTGTTCATCTGTGTTGTTTGCACAGCAAAAACAAGCATCTGCCGTATATACCGTAGATGGTAGCGGTGAGAAAGTAGTTTATAGGTCTCACATTACTTTAGAGGCGTTTGGTGTTGATGAAAGTGTGGTTTATGTGACTGATGGAGTAGAATTGACATTATCCTCCATGAGATTGAATAAAACAGCAGGTGCATCAACCGTTAAAGATAATATTAAGCGTAATGGTATGAATGCTGCTGTATTGGCAGATGCCGGCAGTACTCTGAATTTATACAATTGTGAATTGACTTCGCATGCTACAAATGCCGATGCTATAGCTGTTACTGGTATGGGTAGTACAGTATTTGCAACATCGCCAATAATTAATATATCAAGAGACAATGCAGCCGGTTTGAATGTGTTCAATGGAGCTAAAGCTGTATTGGAAGATGTAACTGTAAACACAGCATCGCTTACCAGTCCTGCATTCCTGACTCAACAGGGAGGTACTATTCAGATAACCGATGCCAACGGCAATATGAGTGGTGCTGATTCGCCTATTATATACTCATCGGGTAACGTAAATGTAACGGGTGGCAGAATGCTTTCATACAGTTCACATATAGCTACAGTGAACGGTGGTGGCAAAGTATCTTTAGAAGATGTATCTTTTTTTGGTTACAAGTATTATGGTTTTCA